>BTUT01000340.1:0-4099 GCA_045862935.1 Acidimicrobiia bacterium | reverse complement strand
TGCGTGCCGACGTGGCGCAGGCGCGCTCGATCGAGGCGCTGTACGCGGCCGCGGTCGCGACCTACGGCGGGATCGACATCGTGCACAACAACGCGGGGATGGTGTGCGGAGAGCCGGCGTGGCCCGACATCACTCCGGAGATGCTCGACCGCATCATCGCCGTGAACCTCGGCGGCCCCATCCTCGGGACGCGCCTCGCGATCGATCACCTGCGTGCACGCGGTGGCGGCGTCATCGTGAACACCGCCTCGCTGGCTGCGCAGTTCCCGCTCGCCGAGGACCCGGCCTACTCCGCGACCAAGGCCGGCGTCGCGATGTTCACGCGCGCGTGCGCGGCGCTGGCCGAGGAGGGCATCCGGGTGAACGCCGTGCTCCCCGGGCTCGTCGACACGCCCCTGCTGGCGAAGGCGGGAGACGGGACCCGAACCCCGGCGTGGGTCGAGCGCTCCCGCCCGGTGACGGGCACCCTCGCGCCCGAGGACATCGCCGCGGCCGTGCTCGACCTCGTCCGCGACGACACCGCCGTCGCCCAGGAACGGGCGGTGCTCGGCACCCCCGAGAACCTCCCCTCGGAGTAGCGCGTGACCATCGACGCGGCGGCCCTCACGCCGAGCCAGGCCGCACGCCGCGCCCGGGTGCTCACCGCCGCGCTCGCGCTGGCCGCGGAGGGGGGCTACGACGCGGTGCAGATGCGCGACGTCGCCCGCCGGTCCCGGGTCGCGCTCGGCACGATCTACCGGTACTTCGCGTCGAAGGACCACCTCCTCGCGGAGTGCCAGCTCGAGACCTGGCGATCGATGGGCGCACGGCTCGCGGCCCGGCCGCTCGAAGGCGACACCGCCGCCGACCGCGTGATGGACCTCATCCGCCGCGTCATGCGCACCGTCGAGCGCCAACCGCAGCAGGCGGCCGCGCTCATCACCGCGAGCTCCTCACCCGACCCCGCGGTGCGCGACTGCCAGGTGCAGATGATCGCCGCACAGGACGCGACGCTCGCGCTGGCGATGGGCGACCTCGGCCCCGAGCGGACGCTCGACGTGGCCCGCACGGTGCGGTACGTGTGGTTCGCGACGTTGCTCGGCTGGGTGAACGGCTGGAACGACTTCGACGCGATCACCCGCGAGATGGATGCCGCCGTGCGGCTCCTGCTCGCGGGGCGCCGCTGACCCGGCCGCCCAGGTTTGCCCGCGAAATTTCGGATGTGTTCTACTCCGGATCGTGGCCGACCTCCCGATCTCCACTCATGTCATCGAGTTCCCGTACACCCGGACCCTCGGGCCCGTGTTCGGGCCCTACCTGACCGGGCTGCGTGACGGTCAGCTCCTCGGGATCCGCTCGAACGACGGCCGGGTGCTCTCGCCGCCGCTCGAGTGGGATCCCGCCACCGGGCTGCCGATCGACACGAGCGCGCTCGTCCCGATCGGGCCGGGGGGCGTGGTCGAGACCTGGGCGTGGGTGACGCACCCGACGGTGAAGCACCCGCTCGACCATCCGTTCGCGTTCGCGCTCATCCGGCTCGACGGTGCCGACACCGCGCTCGTGCACGCGGTCGATGCCGGGTCGATCGACACGATGCGGACGGGCATGCGGGTCACCGCCCGCTGGAACGACGAGCGGGTCGGCGCCATCACCGACGTCGTGTTCGTGCCGGAGGGAGCGTCGTGAGCAACCACCCGGGAAGCGGGTCGGGGGGCACCGGCGAGGTCGGGTCGGCGCCCGTCGAGATGATGGACTACTTCATGCACCTCGAGTACCACGAGGTGGTGTGCCCGATCGTGCGGCGCTACGCGGCGTCGCTGATGCAGGGCAAGATCCTGGGGCAGCACAGCCCCAGGTCGGGCCTGGTGTACGTGCCGCCGCGGGGCTTCTGTCCCGTGAGCTGCGAGTGGCTGGGTGAGGACCACCTCGTCGAGCTCGAGGACCGCGGCGTGGTGACGAACTTCACGATCGTCACGCCCGTGCAGTACTACGGGCAGGAGAAGACCGATCCGTTCGTGAAGGCGTCGGTCCTCCTCGACGGCCCGGGCGGCATGCTGAACCTCCAGGACATCCTCGAGCTCGCGCCCGAGGAGGTGCGCGTCGGCATGCGGGTCGAAGCGGTGTGGGCGCCCGAAGGCGAGCGCAACATCGACGAGATCGGCAACCGGTCGTGGGGAAGTGCCGCCGGCTGCATCCTCGGGTGGCGACCGACCGGTGAGCCCGACCTCCCCGCCGAGAGCTTCGTGGACAAGGTGTACTGATGAGCGAGCGAACCGACGTCGCGATCGTCGGCTTCGCGCAGTCCCCGTCGTGGGAGCGCGCGGAGCTGACCGAGGTGCAGCTCCTGTTCCCGGTGATCGCCGAGGCGATCGAGATGGCCCGGATCGATCGGCGCGACATCGGGTTCACGTGCGCGGGGAGCTGTGACTACCTGTCGGGTCAGACGTTCGCCTTCGTGAGCAACCTGGAGGCGGTGGGGGCGTGGCCGCCGATCTCCGAGTCGCACGTCGAGATGGACGGCGCGTGGGCCCTCTACGAGGCGTGGGTCGCCCTCCAGCACGGCGACATCGACCTCGCGCTCGCCTTCGGGTCGGGGAAGAGCTCACCGGGCGATCCGGCGCAGATCTACCCGCTGCAGATGGACCCCTACACGCTCGCGCCGTTGGGCGTCGACCCGTCGTCACTGGCAGCGCTCCAGGCACGAGCGATGATCGACAGCGGACGGATCACCGAGCGGGAGATGGCCGAGGTCGCCGCGCGCAACCGCCGCGACGCGATCGGGAACCCGAGCGCGCAGGTCAGCGGTGACGTCGACGTCGAAGCGCTGCTCGCCGAGCCCTACATCACCGCACCGCTGCGGGCGCACGATCTCCCGCCGTTCTCCGACGGCGCGTGCGCGGTCGTCATGGCGACCGCCGACAAGGCCCGAGAGATCTGTGAGCGGCCGGTGTGGATCCGCGGGATCGATCACCGCATCGAGATCCACCAGCCCGGCATGCGCGACCTGCGCGAGTCGCCGTCGACCGCGGCCGCCGGTCGGGGAGCAGGGGTCGGTGACGGCCCGGTCGACGTCGCGGAGCTCTCGGTGGCGTACAGCCACCAGGAGAGGATCCTCAAGGACGCGCTCGGTCTGGGCGACGGTGTGGTGGTGAACCCGTCGGGTGGTCCGCTCACGGCGAACCCGATGATGGCCACCGGGATCTCGAGGATCGCGGAAGCGGCCCGGGCGATCGTGCGCGGTGATGCCCGGCGCGCGGTCGCGCACGCAACCTCCGGTCAGCCGCTGCAGCAGAACCTCGTGTGCGTGTTGGAGGGTGACTCATGAGTCGACCGTGTGCGATCGTCGGCATCGGCCAGACGAAGCACAAGAAGCGCCGCGACGACGTGTCGCTCCCCGGGCTCGTGCGCGAGGCCGCGCAGCGCGCGCTCGACGAAGCCGGCGTCACCTGGACCGACATCGATGCCGTGGTGCTCGGCAAGGCGCCCGACCCGTTCGAGGGCGTGATGATGCCGGAGTTGTCGATGGCCGACGCGCTCGGTGCGGCCGGCAAGCCGATCCTGCGGGTCCACACCGCGGGCAGCGTCGGTGGGTCGACGGCGATCGTCGCGTCGAACCTGATCCGCACGGGTCAGCACGATCGCGTGCTCACCGTCGCGTACGAGAAGCAGGCGGAGGGCAACGCACAGTGGGGCCTCGCCGGCGGGCGCAGCGGCGGGATGGGTGCGGGCGGGATCTTCGCGCCGTGGATGCGGTCGTTCATGGCCCGCACCGGATCACCGCCGCACATCGGCCCGATGGTCGCGGTGAAGGACCGTCGCAACGCCGCGAAGAACCCGTACGCGCACCTCCAGATGCCCGACCTCACCATCGAGGAGGTGCTCGACTCGCCGATGCTGTGGGACCCGATCCACTGGCACGAGTCGTGCCCGTCCTCCGACGGGGCGTGCGCGATGGTGCTCACCACCGAGGAGCTCGCCGCGCAGGCGCCCAACCCGCCGGCCTGGGTGCTCGCGACGGCGATGCGCAGCGAGCTCGGCACGTTCCCCGGGCGCGATCCGGTGCGCCCGCAGGCCGGGGTGGACTGCGCGCACGCGGTGTTCGCGGCCGCCGGCATCACCG
>BTUT01000339.1:0-4102 GCA_045862935.1 Acidimicrobiia bacterium | reverse complement strand
GGCGCCCCCGGAGGTGGTGTCCCCGGGGTGCTCGTCATCGTCTCGAGGTTGTCGTCCACGTCGGCATCCTGTCGCGCGCGCCCGACGAGGTCAACGATCGCGGAGCCCGCTGCCGGCCGTTCCGCGGGCTCGGACGAGCGCGGACGCCACCCACGTACCGACGTGGGGCGGCATCCACCATTCTAGTATACTCGATTCGGTTCAGCGCCGAGCGAGGGGGACGGGGACGCGATGAGCACACGGGAGCGCCGGGTCGCCACGCGGCCCTCGCGCGGCGCCGAGTGGAGACCGTGAAGTGAACCTCGACTTCCGCATCGGGTCGAAGACGGATCCGACCGAGATCGCGGCGTTGGGGGCGCGCGCCGAGCGACTCGGAGCGGCCGCGCTCTGGTCGTCGGAGGCCGGCCACGACCCGTTCCTCCTCGCCCAGGACGCGATCACCGCCACCCGGACGGTGTCGGTCGGGACCGCGATCGCGGTCTCGTACGCCCGTACACCCATGGCGACCGCGACCGCCGCGTGGCACCTGCAGCGCCGCAGCGGCGGCCGGTTCGTGCTCGGGCTCGGCACCCAGGTTCCCCAGCACGTCGAGCGTCGCTACGGCGCGCCGTGGCTGGGAGGCGTCGCGCCCACCCGCGAGTACGTGGAGGTGCTCCGCCACATCTGGGCCCACTGGCAGCACCGGTCCGAACCCGCCTACGTCGGCCGCCACTACCGGTTCACCCTCGCGAGCCCCGAGTTCGACCCGGCGCCACTCCCCGAGCACCACACCCCAATCCCGATCTGGCTGGCAGCCGTCGGCCCTGGCATGGCGCGCCTGAGCGGCGAGGTCGCCGACGGGGTCCACGTGCACTCGTTCCACACCCCCGAGCACCTGGCGTCGAGGTTGCTCCCGGCGATCGACGACGGTGTCGACCGGGCGAACCGCAGCGCCCGCCCCGTCACCAGCTCACCCGTGTTCGCCGGAGTCGCGCACGACGCCGCCGAGGCGGCCGCGCTGCGGGACCACTTCGCGGCGCACGTCGCGTTCTTCGCGTCGACGCCCGCGTACCGCCCGGTCCTCGACTGGGGAGGATGGGGCGACGTGCAGACCACGCTGCGCGACCTCGTCCGCGGGAAGCAGTGGGGCGAGCTCGCCCACCACGTCCCCGACGAGATGTTCGACGCGTTCGTGACGATCGCCGGCCCGCGGGAGCTGGGGACGATCCTCGCCGCGCGCTACTCGGGGCTGCTCGACCAGCTCGGCCTCTACCGCGGCGGTGACCGATTCATGGACGACCACGACTGGGACGTCTTCGCCGCCGCGGTCGGCGAGACGACCACGTGAGGGAGACACCGATGCACACGGTCGACTACCCGCTCTTCGACGCGGACAACCACTACTACGAGGCTCGGGACGCGTTCACCCGCCACCTCGAGCCGCGCTACCGGGACCGGGCGATCGAGCTGCGGCTCGACCACGAGACGGGGCGCGAACACCTCGTCATCGCCGGAGAGCCGTTCACGTTCCTGCCCCGGCCACCGTTCGAGACAGCACCGGTCCCCGGCGCCCTCGCCCAGATGATGCGCGGCGGCGGCGACAACGGCGAACGCCCCTACCAGCCGATGGCGCCCGCCTTCGTCGACCGCGACGCACGCCTCGCGGCGATGGACGACCAGGGCATCGAGGCCGCCGTCCTCCTCCCGAGCATCGGCGTCACCGTGGAGCACCAGATGCGCCACGACCCGGTCACGACCTACGCGAACCTCCGTGCCTTCAACCGCTGGCTCGACGAGGACTGGGGCTTCTCCCACCGGGACCGCATCATCGGAGTTCCGCTCCTGTCACTCCTCGACGTCGACCTGGCCGTGGCGGAGCTCGAGTGGGCACTCGGCCGGGGTGCTCGCCTCGTGCACCTCCGCCCCACCCCCGTCAACGGCCGCAGCCTCGCGGACCCCGTCTTCGATCCGTTCTGGGCGCGCGTGGACGAGGCCCGCGTCCCCGTTGCCTTCCACCTCTCCGAGTCGGGGTACAACGAGCTGATGTCGGTGCACTGGGGTGAGCCGGCGAATCCCAGCTCGCATCGCCAGTCCGCGTTGCAGTGGGCGATGTTCTACGGCGACCGGCCCATCATGGACACGCTCGCGGCCCTCGTGTACGGAAACCTCTTCGGGCGCTTCCCCGGCGTGAAGGTCGTCAGCATCGAGAACGGCGCCTCGTGGGTGGGGTACCTGATGAAGCGGCTCGACAAGATGAAGGGCATGGGGCGTCACGGGCTCTGGATCGGCGGGCGCCCGACGGGGAAGCCGAGCGAGATCTTCCGGGCCCACGTCGTCGTCTCGCCCTATCACGAGGACGATCACGAGCAGCTCATCGACTGCGTGGGCGTCGACCAGATCGTGTTCGGTTCCGACTGGCCCCATCCCGAGGGACTGGCGGAGCCTCGCGACTACGCGACGACCCTCCCTCCGAGCATCCCGGACGCCGACGTGCGCAAGATCCTCCGCGAGAACGGACGTCGACTCGTCGGCCTCCCGGCGCCGTCCTGACGCACGGCCTCGGTACTACTGGAGCCAGGGGCCGATCGCCTCGAGGTGGCGCAGCATCCGGCGCTGCGCCAGCGCTCGGTCACCGGCCACGACGGCCTCCACGATCCGCGCGTGGACCTGGTGGGCCTCGACGTCGCGCTCCTCGGGCCGCGCCGCGGACGGGTACGCGTGCTCGCCCGTGAGCCAGGTCAACACCCGGACGAACAGCTCCATCACCGGGTCCTGGGTGATCTCCGCCAGGGCCACGTGGAGGTCGTGCGAATGGGCGGCGAACGCGTCGTCGCTCACCGAGCGCTCGTGCTCGATGATCGACCGCAGGCGCGCGACGCCGGCCTCGTCGATCCGCTCGGTCGCCAGCTCGACGCTCTTCAGCTCGATGGCGATGCGGGTCTCGAGCAAGTGCATCGGTTGGACCCGCCGGTACTCGAGGTAGAGCGCGACCGCCCTCGTCACCGAGGACGCGTCGGGCTCGGCCACCACCAGACCACCGCCGGGCCCGCTGCGCATGCGGGCCACCATCTGGTGCTCGAGCAGGCGTACCGCCTCGCGGAAGACGGCCCGGCTCACGCCGTAGCGGTCGATCAGCTCGGGCTCCGAGCCCAGGACCTCACCCACCGGCCACCCGAGGCCGATGATCTCCTGCTCGATCTGCGCGGCGAGCGCCTCACCGGTCTTCGGAGCGAGGCGCCCGGGGTCGGGATCGCCGTCGAAGCTCCGCTGCAGCCAACCGCCCGCCGCGTCACGCCGCCGACCTCCTCCCCTCGGACCGCTCGTCGCACCGGGAGCGTCCGCCGCCCGCGCCGTCGCTCTCGACTTCGCCTTCCCGGCGCGCCTCGTCACTCGACCGGCCTCGGCTCGATCGTGCTCCATCACGGGGGGCCGATCCAACATCGCCGCCCGGCCGTGGTGGTCGAGGACGACCCGGCCGCGTGCACCGGTCCCGTGCTCGGGTACGCCCTCTCGGGGTTGGAGCGCGGGCTCGGGAGCATGGAGGCTTCAGCCGAGCCGGGCCTGGAGCGCGGGCATCACCTTCGTGCCCAGGAGCTCGAGGCTGCGCATGACCGACTCGTGCGGGAGCTTGCCGAACTGCACGTAGCACATCACCTGGTCGACGCCGGCCTCGGCGTACCGGACGAGCTTCTCGACGCATCGCTCGGGCTCGCCGACGATGATCATGTCGGCTTCGTCGAACTCCTCGACCGGCCGGTTCATCATCGGGAACGCCTCTTCGATGGCGACGTTCTCGCCCGGCGCGAACGCGGGGTACTCCCACTTCATGACGAACTCGGCCAGGCCCCGGTACCACCACGCGACGGCGTCCCAGACGCCGTTGGCCGCGGCCTGCTCGAGGCTGTCCGCGCAGTGCACGAGGGTGTAGCCGGCGACCTTGTTGGTGACGACACCGGTGATCGGCTCGGGCGCGCTCGCCGCGGCGCGGTACTCGCGGATCTGCTCCGCGGTGCGCTCGAGGGGCTGGAGGGGCGAGAACGAGACCATCCCGAGCCCGCTGCGTCCCGCGATGGCCGCCGACTCCGGGCTGTTGCAGGCCATCCAACACGGTGGGTGCGGGTCC
>BTUT01000338.1:0-4115 GCA_045862935.1 Acidimicrobiia bacterium | reverse complement strand
GTGCACGCCCACGCTCCAGGTGACGGTTCCCCCACACGGCTTCGCCGACACCACCCGCCCGGAGACGATGGTGAACGCGGCGAAGGTCAGCGCGTTCACCGCGATCTTCAACGTGACCGGGCAGCCCGCGGTGTCGATCCCGTTCGGTACCGACGCGAACGGGCTCCCGATCGGCGTGCAGCTCGTGAGCCGCTACGGCGCGGAGGACCTGCTCCTTCGTCTCGCGGCCCAGATCGAGGAGGCCGCCCCTTGGCCCCGGGTCGCCCCGTGGCCACCCCCGGCGCGTCGCGCCGACCAGCCCCCGAATCCGTAGCGCGCGCACGCGGTTCGCGCGCCACCGATGGGGCGGCGAGCCGAGCGGCGGGAGTCACCTCTGCGAGAGCTTCACCGTGATGTCGACCGGGTCCCCGCCGAGCGCGGTCTGCAACGTGCCGGTCGCGCCGTCGCGGGCCGCCGGCACCTGAACGGACGGGAAGCTCACCAGCTCGAGACCCGCTGAGATGTCGCGCATGAGATCGACGCAGGTTCCGCTGTCGCCCGTGACGCTGGCGTTCACCTCGGTGAACGCGATTCGGAGCTGCAGGTCCCGTCCCACGGAGCGCCCGGAGATGCCCAGCACCACGGGGCCATCGATCTTCCACGGGTGCTTCGTTCCGCCCGACCCGACGGAGCAGGCGCCCGAGCCCGTGATGGAGCCCCTGGCTCGCCCGACGACGGCGTCCTGGTTGGCCCTGCGCACGCGCCTGTCCTCGGGTGGCCCCACGCCACCCTTCGCGGTGACGGTGAACGAGGAGCCCGGATCACCGGCGTCGATCGTGACGTCGACCGCGAAGTTGTGAACGTAGTCCAGGTCGGCGGCCGAGCGCGGGTCGAGACCGCCGATGGTGTCGAGGACGTCGAGCACGAAGGTGTCGAGCACGGACTCGGACTCCTCGTGCTCCTCGGTGACCTCGACGCCGTCGGGCTTGATCGGCTTGCCGTGCTCGTCGACGATCTGCACGCCGCCCACGCCACCGAAGCTCACGCGCATCCCTCCGGCCATCAGCCCGTCGACGATGATCTGCTCGGGGGAGTAGCCCTCGGCCATCGCGCCGAGGACCATCATCATCGTGAACAGGTCCAGGTCGTCCACGCCGGCGCTCTTGGCGCGTGCGGTGAGGTCGTGCTGCTTGTCGAGCTTCTTGGTCGACTTCTGGATGCCGCGCTCCAACGCGTCGAGCGCGATGTCCTCGGCGGACGTGGGCGTCCCGTTGCCGGCGATGACCCCTGACGGCTCACGGAACGGCTCGACCGGCGAGCCGTCCTCGGTGATCGTGCCGTCGGCGCGCACCTCCTGGTCGAGGAGGCTCTCGAGGATCTGGAGCGCGTCGTGGCCCCGGTCGTAGGCACGGGTGACCGCGACGGGGGCCTGCTCGCCGAGCGAGTCATCGGCAGCCACCATCATCTGCTGGACGAGGGAACCGCCGGCCTGGTCGCCTGCGGCGAAGGCGGGCCCGGGTGCGAGCGTGAGCGCGACCGCGACCGCGACCGCGACGATCCCCACGAGCACTGCGAGCCCCGTTCGGTGCTGCACGGCCGACCTCCCCGCAGAGGTTCTCCGGTGGCCGCACCGTATCCCGGGCGCGGACCTCGGGGCCAGGGACCAAGGGCCCGTGCGCCGGACCGTCCCCTGCCGGTACCCTCCGGCCGTGACCGAGAACACGAACACCACCGATGTCGACGTCGTCGTCGTGGGCGCGGGCTTCGCCGGGCTCTACGCGCTGCACCACCTCCGCGGGCTCGGGTACTCCGCGGTCGTGCTGGAGAAGGGGAGCGGGGTCGGCGGCACCTGGTTCTGGAACCGGTACCCGGGCGCGCGCTGCGACGTGCCCAGCCTCGAGTACTCCTACGGCTTCGACGAGGCTCTCCAGCAGGAGTGGGAGTGGAGCGAGGTGTTCCCACCCCAGGACGAGCTCGAGCGCTACCTGAACCACGTGGCCGACCGCTTCGACTTGCGGGGCGACATCCGCCTCTCCACGTGCGTCACCGCCGCGACCTACGACGAGGCTGCCAGCTGCTGGACGGTCGAGACCGAGGGCGGAGACCGGATCACGGCGCGGTACGTCGTCATGGCCACCGGCTGCCTCTCCGTGCCGATGGTCCCGGACTTCCCGGGACTCGACTCCTTCGGCGGCCAGGTGATCCAGACCAGCATGTGGCCGAGCGACGGTGTGGACCTCGCGGGCAAGCGCGTCGGGCTCATCGGCACCGGCTCGTCGGGGGTGCAGGCCACACCCGAGCTCGCCGACATGGCGGGGCACCTCTACGTGTTCCAGCGCACGGCCACCTACACCTGGCCGTCGCACAACGGCCCCCTCGACCCGGAGGTCCAGCGCGAGACGAAGGCGCGCTACACGGAGCTGCGCGCGGGCCAGCGCGCGAACCCCGGCGGTGTCACCGGGCGGACGGGCGCGATCGTCGTGCGCGCGGCCGACGAGCGGACGATCCTCGACGCCACCGAGCAGGAGCGGCGTGCCGTCCTCGAGGAGCTCGAGTGGGACGCGTCGCGGGTGTGGTCCGACGCCATGACCAACCCGGAGGCCAACGAGCTGGCCGCCGAGATGTACCGCGAGATGGTGCGCCGCACCGTCGACGACCCGGAGACCGCCGAGTCGCTGTCGCCACGCGGCTTCCCGATCCACTGCAAACGGCCGGTGATCGACACGCACTACTTCGCGACCTTCAACCGCGACGACGTCACGCTCGTCGACCTGCGCAAGGGGACGATCGAGGCGATCACCGAGACGGGCATCCAGACGGCCCAGGGACACTTCGACCTCGACGTGATCATCTTCGCCACCGGCTTCGACGCGATGACCGGCGCGCTGCTCGCGATCGACATCCGTGGGCGTGACGGAAGGACCTTGCGGGACGCATGGGCCGAGGGACCGAACACGCTGCTCGGCCTCCAGGTGGCGGGCTTCCCCAACCTGTTCACGGTCACCGGGCCGGGGAGCCCGTCGGTGCTCGCGAACATGGTGGTGGGGATCGAGCACCACATCGAGTGGATCGGCGCGTGCCTCGCGTACCTGCGCGACCACGGGTACACGACGATCGAGGCCACCGAGGAGGCTCAAGCCGAGTGGGGTGACCATGTGCGTGCGGTCGCGCAGGGCACGATGTTCGTGGCGCCCACGTGCAACTCGTGGTACGTCGGCGCGAACATCCCCGGCAAGCCGCGCGTGTTCCTGCCCTACGTTGGCGGGCTCGACCGCTACATCGCCCAGGCCGACGCCGTGGTGGAGTCCGGCTACGAGGGTTTCGCGCTGACCTGATCCGCCGGGACCCCGCCGTCGAGCACGAGGAGCCAGGGTGCGCGCTGTCCGATCCACACCGCCCGGGGTGAGCGTCGTCGACGTCGACGAGCCCGAAGGTCCCGGCGAGCTCGTCTCCATCCGCTCGGCGAGCATCTGCGCGTCGGACCTGGGCTACATCGCGATGGGGAGCACCCATCTCCTCGGCCACGAGCTCGCGGGCGTCACCGCCGACGGAACACCGGTCGCGATCGAGGGCATCTTCGGGTGTGGCGGCGAGTGCGAGTACTGCCGCGAAGGGCAGTTCAACCTCTGCGCGTTCGGACCCACGGCACTCGGCGTGACCTCCGACGGCGGGATGAGCGAGTGGTTCCGTGCGCCGAGCACCGCGCTGCTCCCGCTGCCCGCCGGGCTCGACGTCGCCGACGCGTGCCTCGTCGAGCCGACGGCCGTCGCGTGGCACGCGTGCCGTCTCGCGGAGGTGGGGCCCGACACGCGGGTCGCCGTCGTGGGTGGTGGCGCGATCGGGTTGATGAGCGTGGCGGCGGCGCAGCGCCGCGGTGCAGGGGAGGTGGCGCTCGACGCCCGGTACCCGCACCAGCGCGCGGTGGGCGAGATGCTGGGGGCCACCGAGCCGTCGGGCGTGTACGACGTGGTGATCGAGGCGGCCGGCTCGCAGAGCGCGCTCGAGCGCTGCACCGAGCTGGCCCGACCCGGGGGCACGATGGCCACGCTCGGGGTGTACGGGCCCGACGTCGCCTGGCCCATCTACGGCTGCTTCCTCAAGGAGCTCCGCAACGTCCCGTCGCTCGGCTACTGCCG
>BTUT01000337.1:0-4115 GCA_045862935.1 Acidimicrobiia bacterium | reverse complement strand
GGCAAGCCTGCCAGCCTTCGCCGGCGAGTGCGAGCACCCGTGCGAGCGGAGGAGGAGGGTCCGCGACATGAGCGACCTGCCGGGATACGAGGGCTTCGGTGGACGGGTGGGCCGCACGTTCGCCGGTTCGGAGGGATGGTGGCCCGAGCGGCCCTCCCCACCGCCGGGGGCACCCAACATCGTCGTGGTGCTCGTCGACGACCTCGGCTACAGCGACCTGGGCTGCTTCGGGGGCGAGATCGAGACGCCGAACGTCGACGCGCTCGCGGCTCGCGGTCTGCGACTCACGAACTTCCACTCGGCTCCCATGTGCTCGCCGACGCGTGCTGCGCTCCTCACCGGCTGCAACCCGCACCTCGCGGGGTTCGGAACGGTCGCCCACGTCGACGCAGGCTTCCCCGGGTACTCGATGGAGCTCGGGCCCGACGTGGCCACGATCGCCGAGCTGCTGCGTGACCAGGGCTACTCGACGTTGATGGTGGGGAAGTGGCACCTGGCGAAGGACTCCGACTGCTCGGCCGCGGGCCCCCAGCACTCCTGGCCCTGCCAGCGCGGCTTCGACCGCTTCTACGGCATCCTCGACGCGTTCACCAACCTCCACCACCCGCACCGGATCGTGGACGACAACCACCTCGTCGACGTCGACCGGTATCCCGACGGCTACTACTTCACCGACGACCTCACCGATCACGCGATCGGGATGGTTCGGGAACGCAAGGCGTCGAACCCCGAGAAGCCGTTCTTCCTCTACTTCGCGCACGGGGCGGTCCACGCGCCGTTGCACGCCAAGCCCGAGGACATCGCGAAGTACCGGGGCCGCTACGACGCCGGCTGGGACGCGCTCCGCGAGGAGCGCTGGCGGCGCCAGCGCGAGCTGGGTGTGATCCCCGCGGATCTGCCCCTCCCGCCACGCAACTCCGAGGCCAATCACGACGTGGTGGGCTGGGACGAGTGCACACCCACCGAGAAGTCGCTGTTCGCGCGCCACATGGAGGTGTTCGCGGGCATGGTCGACAACGTCGACCAGAACTTGGGGCGACTCCTCGATGCGCTCGACGAGCTCGACGAGCTCGAGAACACGATCGTGATCTTCACGTCCGACAACGGCGCCTCGCGCGAGGGGGAGCGCGTGGGCACGACCGCCTACTACGTGCACCTCCTCGCGGGTGACGACGTCGAGGCGGACGCGGCCCGCATCGACCTCATCGGGGGCCCGCAGACGACGCCGCACTACCCGCGGGGATGGGCCATGGCGGGGAACACGCCGTGGCGGCTGTACAAGATCAACACCCACGCAGGGGGCCACACCGTGCCGTGCGTGATCTCGTGGCCCGCGCGCCTGGGGCACCTGGCCGCGCAGACCCGGGGCCAGTACGCGCACGTGACCGACCTCCTCCCGACGCTGCTGGACCTGCTGGGCGTCGAGCGGCCGGAGGCGCGCCACGGCCATCGTCTGAGGCCGCTCTCGGGAACGAGCCTGCGGACGTTCCTCGACGACGAAACCGCGCCGAGCGGGCACCGCGAGCAGATCTACGAGATGAACGGGCATCGCGGCTACTACCGCGACGGCTGGGAGGTGGTGACCCTCCACCAGCCGTTGACCCCCTTCGACGACGACGAGTGGGAGCTCTACGACCTCACCGACGACCCGAACGAGCTGTGGGACGTGCGCGAGCAGCATCCGGGGAAGCTCCGGGAGCTCGCCGACGCGTGGGAGGAGACCGCCCGGCGCGAGCAGGTGTACCCGCTCGACGAAGGCTCGTTCCTGAAGTACCTCGTGCGTCCGCCGCGCAGCGAGGTGTTCCGAGCGCCGGTGACGATCGTGCCCGGCACCCCCACCCTCGAACGGTGGCGCTCCGTCCAGCTGATCTGGTACCGCGGGGTCACGGTGCGCGTGTCCCTCGACTTCGCGGCGGGTGACCGTGGATACCTGGTCGCCCACGGCGACCAGGGTGCCGGCTACGGCCTCTACGTGCTCGACGACGAGGTGCGCTTCGTGCACAACGACGGCCGCGGGGGGATGCGCGAGCTGTCGGGCGGGCGGCTCCGACCCGGTCCGCGCGTCGTGGAGCTCGTGATGACCGCACCCGGGCAGACCCGCTGGGACGTCACCCTGCGGATCGACGATCAGGTCGTCGGGGAGGCGGTGGGCTTCCCCATGCTGTACGGCATGGCTCCCTTCGAGGGCATCGACGTGGGCATCGACCGCCGATCGCCGGTGTCGTGGGACCTCTACCAGCGCTTCGGCCCGTTCCCCTTCACGGGACGTCTGCACTGGGTCCGCTACGAGCCCGGCGACCTCGCGCCCGACGCGCCCGACACGATGATCGACGTCCTGCGCCAGATGGGAGCCCAGTTCGAATGAGCGGCCCTGCCTTCCCCCAGCGTGGTCTGCCCGCGGGCGACCTGCTCGCCGACCTCGACGCCCGCCTCGCCCGGGATCCCGACGTGCACGGTGCCCGCCTGTTCGGGCTCGTGTACCCGTCGGGTCGCCAGGACCTCGAGGACCTGCTGGAGGCGGTGAATCGCCGCTACCTGTTCCACAACGCGCTGAACCCGTTCAAGTTCCCCGAGATCGCCGCGCTCGAGGCCGACGTCGTGGCCATGACCGGTGACCTCCTGCACCTCCCCGAGGGCGGCGGAGGGTCCATGACCTCGGGCGGCACCGAGTCGATCCTCATGTCGATGCTCGTGAACCGCGAGCGTGCTCGGGCGCGCGGTGTCGCGCGGCCCGAGATCCTCGCGCCGGTATCCGCGCATCCCGCGTACGCCAAGGCGGCGCACTACTTCGGGATGACGGTCGTTCCCGTTCCCCTCGACGCCTCGTATCGTGCCGACGTCGCGGCAGCCGCTGCGCTGATGGGTCCCGCGACGGCCGTGGTCGTGGCCTCCGCGTTCAGCTACCCGTACGGCGTCATGGACCCCGTCACCGAGCTCGCCGCGCTCGCCGCGGAGCACGGCGCGGCGTGTCACGTGGATGCGTGCATCGGCGCGTTCGTGCTGCCGTTCCTCGAACGGCTCGGCGTCGACGTGGCGCCCTGGGACTTCCGGGTCGCGGGGGTGACGGAGATCTCGGCCGACGTCCACAAGTACGGATACGCCCCGAAGGGGGCGTCGGTCGTGCTCCACCGCGACGGCGACTGGTTCGCCCACCAGGTCTTCCTCTACGACCGCTGGCCCGCCGGGCTCTACGGATCCCCGGGGGTCGCGGGCGCCCGTCCGGCGGCACCGATCGCCACCGCGTGGACGGCGCTGCGTGCGCTCGGCGTCGAGGGCTACCTCGAGATCACCCGGGGCCTGCGGGAGACGACCACCGCCTTTCGGGCGGCGATCGACGAGATCCCCCAGCTCCGCCTCGTCGGCGATCCGGTCGGTCCGGTGCTCGCGCTCACGTCGGATTCCGTCGACCCCGCCGCAGTGGGGGACGTGATGGACGACCGCGGATGGCACCTGAACCGGCTCGTCGACCCACCCGCGCTGCACCTCATGCTCTCGCCGGCGCACGCCCGGGTGCTCGACGCGCTCGTCACCGACCTGCGGGCGGCGGCGGCGGCGGCTCCGGGCGCCGGTCGCGCGCGAGCCGTTCGCTACTCGTGAGCCGGCGCGCTGCTCGGCGCGCGGGGATCACGCCGCGTCGTGGTCGCGCGTGCGCGGCGCCTTCGAGGTGCCGAAGCTGCGCTCCTCCAGCGCGGCGAGCTGGTCGTCGTACCAGCCGTAGCTCGGCTGTCCGGTGATCTCCGCCTCCGCGGCCGCCGCCCGGACGAGGCGGGGGAGGAGGAGTCCGAGCGCGTAGCTGTCGTCCTCCTCGACGAGCACCTGCACCGTGCCGATCCACTCCGTGTGGTGGCGACCCTGGTGCTCCCCGGGAGCGTCGACGTAGCCGGTCGGCCGGTGCTGGCACCAGTTGCAGCAGTCGCCGAAGCCGATGACGATGCCGCACCGGCGACAGCGCGTCGCCTTGAACGTGCGGACCGAGATGTGGTCGGTGATGCTCATCGCGCCGTCCTGGGATGCAACGGTGACGAGTGTGGCGCGCCTGGGGGCCGAGTGCCAGACCGCGGCGCGCGGGTGTTGTCTTGTGTGGTTGTTGTGAACAAAGTTGTTGGTGAGGAGTC
>BTUT01000336.1:0-4120 GCA_045862935.1 Acidimicrobiia bacterium | reverse complement strand
CGACCACGTCGAAGGCGCCCACGCCGTGAGCCTGGGTCTCGACCGCCGGCGCTCTGGGCGCCGTCGGGCGATCGCGGGCCACGCCGGCCGCTGATGCGGGTCGCCGCGCGTGGTCACGGAGTCGGGGAAGGGTCCTTCGGCCCTATCGCGGTGGCGGGCTGCTCGGGTACTCGGAGGCCGATGCCGACTCGCGGCCCATCGACGCGCTTCGCCGACCGGAGACGGCCATGACTGGTGCGCCTCGCACGGTGGCTGGATCGACGGACGGTGAGCTCACCGCGGTGGAGCTCTGGGACTCGTTGCGTGGCGCGCCTCCCTTGGAGCACCTCCTGGACTGGCCTCCTGATGTGTTCGCCTTCGCGAACCGCATCCTGGAGGCGTCGGAGGCGTACCGGTTCGTGGTGTCGCCCCCGCCCGGCGTCGAGAGCGACAGCGAGGAGTCGGCTGCCGACCTGGCGCGGTGCTGGCGGGAGTGGCTCGATGGTGACCGCCGAGCGGTCCCGAGTGCGATCGAGCAGTGGTGGAAGCTGATCGTCGACGCCCCCGAGGTCACGATCGATGCGCTGTCCGAGGGGACACCGTGGCCGGTGTGTCGGGCTCTGCTGGCGATGCACGCGGTGGCCGACGAGGCGTGCGCCGGTCTGGGCACCGCCACCGCCGCGGCGGCCGGCGCGGGCCGGGGCTTCCGCAGCCGGGCGCGTGAGCTGTTGGCGGAGACCGGGTCGCTGTCGCGCATCTCCCCGCGCGTCCTCCGCGTCCTCCCGCGGGAGCGGGTGGGCACGGAGGGGATCTCGATCCTCTCCCTGTCCCGCTACGTGTGCGTGTGCTCGCCACAGATCGAGGTCGAGTGGCATCGCATCCTGGCGCGGCCGTCGGGGATCGGGGCCATGAGCTCGCACGCCAACGTTCTGTTGCTGCCGTGGCCCCTGCGTGTTCGATCGAGTGACTTCCGGCCGGTGCCGTACACGCTGCCCCACATGGACCCCACGCGGTTCGGCTTCTTCGAGTACGGGCCGCGCGAACCGCTCGACCTCGACCTCGTCGACGCCGTGCTCGACGCGGCGGAGGACGAAGCGGGTGTGGTCGACATCGTCGGCCTCCCCGAGGCCGCGATCCTGCCCGACGAGATCGAACCGCTCGAGCGGGTCCTCGCCGCGCACGGTGTCTGGTCCGTGATCGCCGGCGTTCGCCAGGCGCCGGCCGAGCCCGGGACGCTCGGCGCCAGCTGGGTGCACTTCGGCGTCCGCCAGGAGATGGTGTGGCGGCACGTGACCCAGCACAAGCACCACCGCTGGCGTCTCGATGCTGCCCAGATCAGCCAGTACCACCTCGCCGGCGCGCTGGACCCGTCGATGTCGTGGTGGGAAGCGATCGCGATCCCGCGACGATCGCTGCAGGTCGTCGACGAAGGCGTCGTGACCGTCGTGCCGCTCCTGTGCGAGGACCTGGCTCGACTCCAGCCGGTCACCGAGCTGGTGCGATCGATCGGTCCGTCGGCCGTGATCACGCTCCTCCTGGACGGCCCGCAGCTCGCTTCCCGCTGGACCGCACGCTACGCCGGGGTCCTCGCCGACGATCCGGGGACGGCGGTGTGCACGCTCACCTCCTACGGGATGGTGCGGCGGTGCCGGCCATCCGGGTACCCACCGTCGAACGTCGTCGCCCTCTGGAAGGACCCTTCGGGAGGACTCACCGAGATCCCCCTCGACGACGACGCCCACGCGGTCCTGATCGTCACGAACACCGCGGCCGGGGACCGCCACACCGCTGACGGTCGTCGCCACAGCGGGTCGCAGGTGGGCTTCACGCTCGCGGCCGTGCTCTCCGTCCGGTCCGACGGCACGCGGGGCCACGCGACGACGGCTCGAGGACCCGAGCCGCTCCCACCGGGTCAGCCACTGCCACCCCTCGACGAGCGTGAGCTCTCGAAGGCCACCTCGTGGGCCGAAGCCGTCGCCGAAGCGGCGGTGGTCTCACCCGAGGCCGTCATGGCCGCACTCGACGATGCCGTCGACGACCGCTGGCGGCACCGACTCCACCTCCCGCCCCCGACGCACCTCTTCGAGTCCGCCGTCGCGGCCCTGCGCCGTGAGCTGCCCGAGGTGCCGGACCTCGCCGCGGTGAGCGGTGCCGCCGAACGGCTGCGGATGTCGACTCACCCGACCGACGTCTTGACCGGCACGCTGCTCTCGATCGCGCTCGAGCAGCGCGTGCTGACGGAGAACACCGCGAGCCGGCTCGGCGCGCTCGAGGAGGCGGCCACGCGACCGCGGGCCGTGAGGCCGGAGTGAGCGCGTCGAAGGGTCGTCGCCCGTCGTGTCGGCTCCGGTGACCACGTTCCGGCTGGGTGCTGGTTCGGGCTACGGTCCACCGCGACACTCCAGGTCGACGGTCGTCGTCCGTCCGAGGGGGGGCCATGAACCCACGTCGTGTCGTGTCGGTCGATTCGCACGTCAGCGTCAGCCACGAGGCGATCAAGGGCCGGCTCCAGTCGGGTCTCCACGACGCCTACGACGCGGCCGTGGCGAGTCACGATCGCGCGATGGCCGAGCTGCGCGGCGGTCAGGCCTTCGGGATGGAGATCTTCCGCCACGAGGCGGCGACCCGCGCCGGCTACCGGGACCCGTACGAGCGACTCCGCGACATGGACGTCGACGGTGTCGAGGCCGAGATCCTCTACAGCGAGCTGAGCGCGTTCCGCTTCTTCCCGCTCCTCGGTGACGGTTGGCGCGAGGTGGCGCGGGCGTTCAACGACGTGCTCGCCGACTTCGCCTCCGTCGACCCGAAGCGCCTCCTCGTCTCGTACCAGCTCCCCATCCTCGACATCGACTTCGCGATCGAGGAGCTGGAACGCCTCGCGGATCGGGGTGCCCGATCGGTGCACCTGCCGAACCACCCGCAGGAGGTCGGCTGTCCCGACTACTTCGACGCCCGGTACGACCCGCTGTGGGCGCGCCTCTCCGAGATCGGCATCCCCGTCAGCCAGCACCTCGGGATCAAGGAGTCGCTCTACGACGTCTGCCGCCGCGATCCGACCCCGCAGAAGGGCATCTTCGCCACGCTGCCCGCCTTGATGCTCGCGGAGACCCTCGGGTTCTGGATCCTCACCGGCGTGCTCGAACGGTTCCCGAACCTGCGCATCGTGATGGTCGAGCCGGGGCTGACGTGGGTGCCGTTCTACCTCGACCAGCTCGACGTCGCGGTGCGCGCCGGCTTCGAGTTCCCCGGGGTGAAGGAGCTCCCGAGCGACTACTTCAAGCGGCAGATGTACCTCACGTTCGTGGAGGACGCGCGCGGGCTGCGTGATCGTCACGAGCTCGGGGTCGAGAACCTGATGTGGTCGACGGACTACCCGCATCCCCAGTGCTCGTGGCCGAACTCGCTCGCGGTCATCGAGCGTCAGTTCGCGGGGATCCCCGAGGTCGAGCGTGATCTCATCGTGGGCGGCAACGCCGCGCGGGTGTACGGCTTGTGACGCCGGCCGGGGGATCGGGGCCGCTGTCGAGCGTCCGCGTGCTCGATCTGTCCGGTGGCATCCGCGGGGCGTACGCCACGAAGCTCCTGGTCGACGCCGGGGCGGAGGTGGTCCTCGTCGAGCCGGCCGACGGCCACCCGCTGCGCCGCTGGTCGACCTCGGGCGTGCTCACCGGTGACGATCCCGTCCCGGAGGGCCACGACGGAGCGTTGTTCGCCTACCTGTGCGCATCGAAGCGGAGCGTGCACGTCGATCCCGGCCAGGACGGCGTGTCCGAGCGGTTGCTGGGCCTCGCGGCCGATGTCGACATCGTGGTCGAGGACGGCGACGGCGCGCGACTGCGCGCGTTCGGCCTCGACGTCGCTGACCTATACCGGCGCAACCCGGCCGTCGTGGTGGTCTCGATCACCGACTTCGGCACCACGGGGCCGTGGGCGGAGCGCGTCGCGAGCGAGTTCACGCTGCAGGCCATGGGCGGCTCCACCATCAAGCGCGGTCAGCCCGACCGCGAGCCGCTCCACGCCGGTGGCCGCACCGGGGAGTGGCTCGCCGGTGCGTACGGCGCGCTCGGTGCCCTCGCCGCGTGGTGGCGATCACGGCGGAGCGGCGTGGGCGACCACGTCGACGTGTCGACCCTCGAGTGCA
>BTUT01000335.1:0-4124 GCA_045862935.1 Acidimicrobiia bacterium | reverse complement strand
CCGGGGTGCCGCTGGCGAGCGCCTCGACCGCGACGAGCCCGTAGGGCTCGGGCTGGGTGGAGGGGAGGACGAACACGTCGAGGTCCGCGAGCACGTCCGCGATGTCGGTGCGCTCACCGAGCCAGTGGACGTCGTCCAGCGCGAGCGCGCGCCGGCGCAGCGTGTCGGCGTAGGCCTCCTTGCCCCGCACGGCACCGCCCGCGACCACGAGGTGGGCGTGCGGGTGGCGGGCCTTCACCTCCGGGTACGCGTCGAGGAGGACGTCGACGCCCTTCCAGGTGTCGATCCGGCCCGCGGTGCCGACGAGGGGCACGTCGTCGGGGATGCCGGCCGCCGCGCGGAACCGGCCCGCGCGGGCCGGCGAGAACTCGTCGGGGTCGACCGTCTCGTGGATCACCACGACGTCGGCTCCCGGGAGCTGGTCGGCGATCGCGTGGGACATGGCGATGACGCGGTCGGCGAAGCGGCGCGTGAGCACTTGCTCGACGCGCAGGGCCACGTGGGACTGCACCACGATCTCCCGGGCGTGCCACACGTGGGGCCGGCGCGTGAGCGCGGCTGCGGCCCACCCGTACCACGAGTGCAGCGAGTTCGTGTGCACGACGTCGATCGACAGGGCTCGGATCAGCCGGGTGATGCGCGCCACCGCGCCCGGCCACCCGGCGGCGTAGCGGGCCCACGAGGCGAGGTCGTGCGACCGAGAGATCCGGGCCATCGGCACCACGTGCACCGCGGCGTCCGCCGCCTCGAACGCGGTGCGCAGCGGTGGCTCCGCCGGCACCACGACGTGGCACTCGAACTCCCCAGGTGGCAGGCTGCGCAGCATCCTCACCAGAGCCTGATCCGACCCGCCGCGCTCCGCGACCGGTTGGATCGTCAGCAGCCGGATCATGCGCGTCGCCCTCAACCTCGAGCAGTGCTTGCAGCGGCCCCCGGGAGGCATCGGTCGCTACGCCGCCGAGCTGGCGAGGCTACTGCCCGAGGTCGGGGCGGCCGACGGCCCGGCGGGTCGGGGTGAGGTCGAGGTCGTGGGGTTCGTGGCCGCGCACTCCCGTCGGGGGATCGACGCGGCGATGCGGGCCCTCGCCCTGCCCGAGCGGGTGACGAGCCTGCCCTGGTCCCGACCGGTGCTCTACGAGCTGTGGAACCGCTGGGGTCTGGCCGACCCGACGCGGCACCGCGGTGCGGGCGGTCTCCGGTCGGTCGACCTGGTGCACGCGCCGTCGGTCGCGGTGCCTCCCCGTGGACGGGTGCCGTTGGTGGTGACCGTGCACGACGCGGCGCCGGTGCTGTTCCCCGAGACGTTCCCGGCGCGGGGCCGGCGGTTCCACGAGCTCGGGTTCCGGGCGGCTGCGCGCCGGGCCGACGTGGTGATCGCGCCGACCGCGGCGGCGGCGGACGAGATCGCGACCCACACCGAGATCCCGCGTGGCCGGATCACCGTGATCCACCACGGGGTGGAGGTCGTGGCCGCGTCGACCGCCGACGTCGACGCCGCGCGCGCCGAGCTCGGGCTCGGCTCGGAGCCCTACGTGCTGTGGGTCGGCACGCTCGAGCCCCGCAAGGGGGTCGACGTGCTCATCGACGCGTTCGCGCGCGTGGCGGCGGGCGGCGGGTCGGCCCACCGCCTCGTGCTCGTGGGCCCGAGGGGCTGGCGCCACGGCCTCGCGCACGCGAAGGAGCACGCGGCCGTCCTCGGGCACCGGGTGGTGTTCACCGGACCGGTCGAGCCGGCCCGGCTGCGGGCCCTGTACCGGGGCGCAGACCTCTTCGCCTTCCCCAGCCGCCACGAGGGCTTCGGCCTCCCGGTGCTCGAGGCCGGCGCGCAGGGCGCCGCCGTGCTCGCGTCGGACCTGCCGGTGCGGCGGGAGGGCGCGGGCGACGCCGCGGCGTTCGGGGCCGTGGGCGAGGTCGCCGCGTGGGCCGCGGCGCTCGGGGCCCTGCTCGGCGACCCCGCTCGCCGAACGGCTCTCGGGGCCGCGGGTCGAGCCCGCGCGTCGCAGTTCACCTGGCTCGAGAGCGCGTCGCGCCACGCCGAGGTCTACCGCTCGCTCGTGTGACCGCCCGTCGCCCGGCTACCAGCCGCGGTCGACCCACTCCTGGAGGTGCGGGCGCTCGCCGGCGAGGGTGGTGTCGAGCCCGTGGCCCGGGAGCACCAGCAGGTCGCCGGGGAGCGCGAACAGGCGCCGGTCGATCGACTCGATGATCTGGCGGAAGTCGCCCTCGGGGGTCTGGGTGTTGCCGGGACCCCCGGGGAACAGGGTGTCGCCGGTGAACAGCACGGGGTGGCCCTCGAGCAGGAACGAGGTGGAGCCCGGGGTGTGGCCCGGGTTCGCGATCGCCCGCAGCGTGAGCGCGCCCACCGCGATCACCTCGTCGTCGGGGATCACGAAGTCGTACGCGGGGAGCATCGCCGCGTCGGCCTCGGCGATGCCGACGTCGATCCCCGCGTCGCGCAGCGCCGTGACGGCCTGGATGTGGTCCCAGTGGCCGTGCGTGGTGAGGACTCGCCGGACGCCGGTGGCCCGCGACACCCGGAGGAGCAGCTCGTGCTCGTTCGCCGCGTCGATGATCACGGCGTCACCGGTGGAGGTGCACCGGACCACGAACACGTTGTTCTCGAACGGGCCGACGATCAGCTTGTCGACGCGGACGCCGGAGTCCTCGAAATGCGCACGGCGGGCCATGGAGGCAGGCTATCCGGCGTGGCCGGAGGCGCCGCCCAAGAACTAGGTTGCCGTGCGGGATGGACTTCTCCGACTCGCCGGCCGAAGCCGCGTTCCGCGACGAGGTGCGGACCTGGCTCCACGAGCACCTGCGCGGTGAGTTCGCCGCGCTCGGCGGGCGCGGGGGTCCGGCCGACGAGGCCGGGTGGGCCGTCCGCCTCGAGTGGGAGCGCATCCTCGGTCGCGACCGGTGGGTCGGTCTGGCCTGGCCCGAGGAGCACAACGGCCGCAACGCGTCGGTCGTCGAGCAGGCGATCTTCCACGAGGAGTACGCGAAGGCCGGCGCTCCGGCCCGGGTGAGCTTCTTCGGCGAGCTGCTCTTCGCTCCCACGCTGATCGCGTTCGGGACCGCGGAGCAGCAGCGCCGGTTCCTGCCGAAGATCCAGTCGGTCGAGGAGCTGTGGTGCCAGGGCTACTCCGAGCCCAACGCCGGCTCCGACCTGTCGAACGTCTCCACCCGTGCGGAGCTCGACGGCGACCAGTGGGTGGTGAACGGCCAGAAGGTGTGGACCACGCTGGCGCACCACGCGCACTGGTGCTTCGCCGTGGTGCGCACCGACCCCGACGCGCCCGCCCACCGGGGCCTCAGCTACCTCCTCGTGCCCATGGACCAACCCGGGGTGACGGTGCGGCCCTTGCGCCAGATGACCGGCTCCGAGGAGTTCAACGAGGTCTTCTTCGACGGCGCGCGCACCGCGCGCGACCTCGTGGTGGGCGACGTGAACGACGGCTGGAAGGTCGCGATGGCCACGCTGGGCTTCGAGCGGGGGACCGCGTTCCTCTCCCAGCAGTTCCAGTTCGAGGAGGAGCTGGACGAGATCGTCGCAATCGCGCAGAAGACCGGCGTCCACCACGACGACGTCATCCGCCAGGGCCTCGCCCAGGCGTACATCGGCGTCCAGATCATGAAGTACAACGGCCTGCGGATGCTGTCCGGCCTCGTGCAGAAGGGAACGCTCGGCCCCGAGTCGAGCATCTCGAAGCTGTACTGGAGCAACTGGCACCGCAACCTCGGTGAGCTCGCGATGGCGGTGCTCGGCGCGCAGGGCCTGGTCACCGCGGGTGAGCCGGGCGGGCCGTACCTCCTCGACGAGCTCCACCGCATCTTCATGTTCAGCCGCGCGGAGACCATCTACGCGGGTGCGAGCGAGATCCAGCGCAACATCATCGGCGAGCGGGCGCTCGGGCTCCCGCGTGAGCCCCGGGACTTCCCCGACACCAAGAGAGGAACACGATGAACTTCGCCTTCTCCGAGGAGCAGGAGCAGCTGCGCGACGCCGTCCGCCGTTTCATGGAGACGAAGTCGCCTTCGGCCGACGTGCGGGCGCTGATGGACACCACCGACGGCTACGACCCCGCGGTGTGGGCGCAGATGGCCAACGAGCTGGGCCTCCAGAG
>BTUT01000334.1:0-4146 GCA_045862935.1 Acidimicrobiia bacterium | reverse complement strand
GGCCCGGGGAGGGCTGCGATCCGCGCCGGGCTACAGTCCCGACATGGCGCTCGATCTGCCCACCGAGACCCTGCACGAGCTCGCCGACGGCGTCTTCGTCTGGCTCCTCCCCGGCGGTGAGAGCGGCGTCGCGAACGCCGGGGTCGTCGTCGACGACGACGGCTGCACCGTGATCGACACCCTGATGGTGCGCTCGCAGTGGGAGCCGTTCGCGGCGGCGGTGACCGGGCTCGGCGTGCCCGTGCGCCGGTGCGTGCTCACCCACGCGCACATCGACCACGTGGGTGGCACGAAGTCGTTCCCCGCGGCCGCGGTCTACGCCACGCCCTCCACGAGCTGGGCGCTCGACCAGCCGATGCCGACCGAGGCCTACAAGGCCTTCATGTCGGCGTTCGCGGCGGAGTTCGACGACCTCGCCGAGCTCGGAACGCGCGCCGTCACCCACGAGGTGGAGGGCGCCGCGCGCCTCACCCCCCGCATCGAGATGCTCACCGCGAGCGGCCACACCTCGGGCGACCTCCTCGTGCTCGTCGCCGACGCCGACGTGTGCTTCGCGGGCGACCTCTGCGTCTTCGGGGTCACTCCGCTCGCCTTCCAGGGCGACCCCGCCCTGTGGGCCGACACGCTCGACGTCGTCGCCGACCTCGCCGACGTCGTCGTGCCCGGTCACGGACCCGTGGGCGGTGCCGCCGAGGTGCGCGACCTCCAGGCCTACCTGCGGGCCTGCTGCGCCGCGGCCGGCGATCCGGCTCGCATCGGCCCCGGCCCGTGGGACACCTGGATCGACCGCGACGAGCGTGACCCGATCAACGTGGAGCGGGCCGCGCTCCTCGCCGAGGATCGCGACGAGATGCCGACCTCGATGCTGCGCGCGATCGGCCTCGACTCCTGAGCACTCGGAGCGCTCGCGAGCCGGACGGGACTCGCGACGCCCACCACCGACCCGTTGCGACCCGCGCTCACGGGGCTCGCCTCGGTGCCGCATCCCGCGAGGCCCACGCGCTACGTTGCCCCCGGTGACCGCGAAGAACCCCGACCCGACCCTCGCGCTGACCAACCTGGCGGGTACGACTCGCACGCTCGACGACTGGACCACGATGTTCCACCTGGTCCTCGTGGTGCTCCCCGACCGTCCCGAAGGCGCCGAGTGGGTGCCCGTCGCAGAGCGGATCTTCGCCACGTTCCGCGACTCCGACGCGAAGGTCGCGTTCCTCGTCCCCGGCAACGCGTCCATGGCGCGCCGCCTCCTCGACGGTGCCGAGGCGCGCTACACGGTGTTCGTCGACCCCCACCGCACCTTGATCGAGAGCCTCGGGCTCGAGCGCCTGCCCGCGTTCGTGCACCTGCGCCAGAACGCGACGCTCGCCGCGGCCACCGAGGGCTGGGATCCGGTCGAGTGGCAACGGGTCGCGCGCGAGGTCGCCAAGGCGATGGCCTGGACCGTCCCCGAGGTGAGCGGCCGTGGCGACCCCCCGCGCACGGTCGGGTGGCCGGCCCTCCTCGGGTGACCCACACCGTCCCCCTGGGGCCCCGCGGCACAACGCAACCGCCGCGTGCGACCGCGCGCTCCGGGTGCAGCGTCCTGACCTGGGGGTTCCCGGCGAAGCCTTCCCCTCCGGTGCGCGCGCGACTAGGGTGCCCGCAACCCGACGTCGGAGGACGAACGGGTTCCGCACCACCGCGCTCCTTCACCGCATGCTGACGATTCGCCCTCCACGCCGCACCCGGACCATCGTCCGAGCCCTTCTCCTCACCACTGCGCTCTCGGGGATCCTCGCCGCCGTGCCCGGCGGGAGCTCCGGGGCAGCGCCGCTCGACGACCTGCGCGCGCAGGCTGCCGACATCGAAGGGAAGATGAACACGATCGGCTCGCAGCTCGGCATGCTCTACGAGCAGATCAAGTCGACGCAGTTCCAGATCGACGAGGCCAAGAGCACCGTCGCGGAGGCCCAGTCGGGGATCAACGCCGCGCAGGCCGAAGTGAGCCGCATCACGACGCTCCTCCGCCAGCGCGCCGCCAGCGTCTACCGCAAGGCCGGCATCAACGGCACCGGCGCGTTCAACACCGACATCCGCAAGCAGGCGTCGCGCCGGAAGTACGCCAACGCGACGAGCCAGCGCGACGACCAGCTGCTGAACCAGCTCGCGCGCGCGAAGGAAGATCTCGCGGCGCGCCAGCACTCGGCCGAGAAGCTGCAGCTCGAGGTCCAGAAGCAACAGGACACCCTCAAGTCGCAGCAGGCCGAGTTCGAGGGGCAGCAGGCGGAGCTCAAGCGGATCGAGGACGGCGTGAAGGGCGAGATCGCCCGGCTCGTCGCGGAGGAAGCGGCCCGACGCCGCGCGGCCGAGGCCGCGACCCGCGCGTCCGCCCCCGGTGCCGCACCGGCTGGCAGGAACGCGAACATCCAGGTCGACGCGTCGAAACTCCCCCCGGCGAGCGGCAGCGCCGGGGCGGCGGTCGCGTACGCGCTGGCACAGCTCGGCAAGCCCTACTGCTACGCGGGCGTCGGGAGCGAGTGCTACGACTGCTCGGGTCTCACGCAGCAGGCCTGGGCCCAGGCGGGCGTCTCGATGCCGCACAACTCCGAGGCCCAGTACGGGATGTTCCCCCGGGTGCCGCTGAGCGAGGTGCAGCCCGGTGACCTCCTGTGGTTCCCCGGGCACATCGGGATCTACGTGGGCGGCGGCCAGGTGGTGAACGCCACCCACACCGGTGACTTCGTGCGCGTCCACAACATCGGCCTGTACCAGGGCGCCGTCCGGCCCGGCTGACCCGCCGTAGCATCGGCCACATGACGTTGGCCGACACGCCGATCCGCCTCACGCACCTCTCGCACGGCGCGGGCTGCGCCTGCAAGCTGTCCCCCGCCGATCTGCGCACGGTGCTCGGCCTCGTGCGGGGGCTCGGCGATGCTCCCCCCGATCCCGACCTGCTGGTGGGCTTCGACACGGCCGACGACGCGGCCGTGTACCGGTTGCGCGACGACCTCGCCATCGTGGTCACCACCGACTTCTTCACCCCGATCGTCGACGACCCCTTCGACTGGGGACGGATCGCCGCGACGAACGCGTTCAGCGACGTCTACGCGATGGGCGGCGCACCCCTGCTCGCGCTCAACCTCGTCGCCTGGCCACGCGAGGGCCTGCCCTTCGACCTGCTGGCCCGCGTGCTCGACGGCGGCGCGCGCGCGGCGCGCGACGCCGGCGCGCTCGTGGCCGGAGGTCACTCGATCGACGACGCCGAGCCGAAGTACGGCCTCGCGGTGGTGGGGACGGTCCATCCCGACCGTGTGCTCACCAACGCCGGCGCGCAGCCCGGTGACGTGCTCGTGCTGACGAAGCCGCTCGGGCTCGGGGTCATCGCG
Organism: Acidimicrobiia bacterium; assembly: GCA_045862935.1. Classification (GTDB taxonomy): domain Bacteria; phylum Actinomycetota; class Acidimicrobiia; order IMCC26256; family PALSA-555; genus CAIUKV01. The sequence goes on along the minus strand of BTUT01000334.1, from coordinate 781 downwards.
ACCGCCCTGAAGCGCGACGCCGCACCCGAACACCTCGTCGCGACCGCGGTCGAGGTGATGACCACGCTGAACGCCGACGCGCGCGACGCCGCAATCGAGCTCGGCAGCGCGGTGCACGCGGCGACCGACGTCACCGGCTTCGGGCTGCTCGGCCACCTGCGCGAGCTGTGCGTCGGATCGAACGTCTCGGCACGCGTCGACGCGAGCGCCGTACCGGTGATCGACGGGGTGCGCGCCCTGCTCGATGCGGGGATGGTCGCGGGCGGTACGCAACGGAACCACGCGTTCGTGGCGCCATCCGTCGACTTCGGCGACCTCCCCGAACCGGAGCAGCTCCTGCTCGCCGATGCGCAGACCTCGGGCGGCCTGCTGCTCGCCGTCGCCCCGGACGCGGTCGACGCCCTCGTCGATGGGCTCCGGCGTCGCGGGACGCTCGCCGGCGCGGTGATCGGCGCCCTCGCGTCCAGCGCTCCCGGTGCTCCCGACGCGCCCGGCACGATCAACGTCGTCTGACGGACCGTCACGCAGGACGGCCCGAGCCAGCCCTACGGGATCACGAGCATGCCGAGCTCGGCTTCGAGCTGCTGGCGCGCCTTGGCCCCGAGAGCGGCTCGCTCCATGCGGCCGTTGCGGAACAGGCCGATGAGCGGGATCGACTGCACCTCGAACGCCTGCGCGAGCTGGGGCTCCTCGTCGATGTTGACCTTCACGAACCGGTAGGAGCCCTTGCGCATCGCGGCCATCTGCTCGATGATCGGCGACACCTGGCGACACGGCCCGC
>BTUT01000333.1:0-4147 GCA_045862935.1 Acidimicrobiia bacterium | reverse complement strand
GACGATCGCGTTCCCCGGCTCGCTCGAGTTCGGCAACACCAGCCGCGGCAACTACGCCTTCCAGATCGCGAACCCCACGTTCACGCTGGATGCCGATGGTGCCGGCACGCTCACCGCCGACGTCTCGGTGCGACCGCCCGGCGCGACCGCGTACAACCCGTCGTCGCGCATCGCCGTCGTCGACGTGACCGGTGCAACCACGAAGAAGACCAAGAAGCGCGTGGAGGTCAGGGCAGCGCCGACCGCGTTCGCGGACGCGTTCCTCGGAGCGACCACGGACCTGGCCCTGCACTTCCGGCCCACCGGCAGCTCGAACGACCCGAACAAGCCGCCCGCACCGATCTCCGTCGAGTTCGCCTACAAGGTCAAGAAGGTCAAGTAGTAGGGGCGCCGACCGCGCGGAGCACGAAGCGGACGGTGGCCTCGATGGTGGCTCCGAGGTCGCCGTTCGCTTCGGGCACTCGCCGCGTGCTCACGCACGACATCACGAGGGGCACGGTCTCGGGGTCGTCCACGACCTCACGTGAGAAGGAGCCGTCCGCCGCACCCTCGGCCAGGATGGCCCGCAGGATCTCGTCGAGCGTCCTCGCGTGCTCGACCATCTTCGAGAACGCGTCGTGTGACAGCACGTCCCGCAACGCGCCACCCGGTGGGAGGTGGTGCGTGGCGAAGTACTCGAGCTGGCGGCTCACGTACAGGCGGAGCCGCTCGACCGCGCCACTCGCGCCGCTCAGCGCGTCGCGGAGGTCGTCGACGAAGCGCTCCATCTCGTCGTCGGTGTAGGCGACGAGCAACGCCTCCTTCGACGGGTAGTAGTTGTACATCGACGTGCGAGCCATGCCGGCCGCCTCGGCGATGTCGGCCAGCGTGATGGCGTCGTAGCCGCGCTCGTACATCAGCCGCGCGAACGCGTCGAAGACCCGGGCCCGTGCCGCACGTCGGTGCGCCTCGATCGATCCCCCGGTGACCCGCGGCATGCGGCGACCCTACCCGCAGCGATCTCGGTCTTCGTCAGCCGCGCGGGAGACCGAGGAGGCGTTCGGCCACGATGTTCTTCTGCACCTCAGACGTTCCACCCGCGATCGATCCGGCCATGCTCCAGAGCCACTGCCGCTGCCACTTGCCGTCGTCGGGCACGGCGCGCGCGCCCCGCCACAGCGGGGCGGCCGGACCGGACAACCCGAGCGCGGTGTCGGCCATGTGCTGGGTCATCTCGCTCCACGCGAGCTTCACCCAGCTCGACTCCGGACCGGGCTCGATGTGCTTGGCCAGGCGCGAGAGGGTGCGCCAGTTGTGCAGACGCAGCACACGCAGCTCGACGAACGACTGCGCGAGCGCATCGGCGACGTCGACGTCGTCGAGCAGACCCTCGCGGTCTGCGAGCCGGTACAGGTCGTCGAGGTACACCTCGTGCACCACCTGCTCCTTGAACGGGAACGTGGTGCCGCGCTCGTGGGCGAGCGTCGTGTTCGCGACCGCCCAGCCCTGGTTGAGCCCGCCCACGAGGTGGTGCTCGGGCACGAACGCGTCGTCGAAGAACACCTCGTTGAACTCGTGGTCGCCGGTGATCTGGCGCAACGGGCGGACCTCCACCCCGTCGGCGTCCATGTCGACGACGAGGTACGAGATCCCCTTGTGCTTGGGCAGCTCGGGGTCGGTTCGGGCCAGGCAGATCCCCCACCGCGAATACTGCGCGTAGCTGGTCCACACCTTCTGCCCGTTGAGGACCCAGCCCCCCTCGACGGGCGTCGCGGTGGTGCGCAACGCGGCGAGATCGGACCCGGCTTCCGGCTCGGAGAAGAGCTGGCACCAGATCTCCTCGGCGTCGAGGATCCGCGGCAGCCACTGCGCCTTCTGCTCCGCGGTGCCGTGCGCCAGGAGCGTCGGCCCGGCGAGGTTGACCCCGGTGCGGTTCACGAGCTGCAACGCGCGGGAGCGCCCGTACTCGAGGTTGTAGATCGCCACCTGGACCGGGGACGCACCCCGTCCGCCGTACTCCACCGGCCAGTGGATCCCGACCCAGCGGTCGGCCGCGAGCTTCGCCTGCCACTGCCGGCCCCAGGCGATCTCGTCGTCGAAGGACTCGAACCGGGGCGGGAGCTCGAGGTGCTCGTCGAGCCACGACCGCAGCTCGGCCGCGAACGCGCGCTCGTCGTCGGTGAGCGAGAGGTCCATCGGGTCGGAGGCTATCCAGGCCGGGGCTCGAGGAACACGACCGGGATCTCGCGCGTCGTGGCTCTCGCGTAGTCGGCGTACACCCCGAGGTAGTCGACGAAGCGCTGGTACTGCTCGTCCCGCTCGGCCCCCTCGGCGACGCGCGCCCGCACGGGCACCGTCCGCCGGCCGTCGGTGACGGTGGCATCGGGGTCGGCGAGGAGGTTCAGGTACCAGGCGGGATGGTGGTCGTGGCCGCCGTTCGACGCCGCCACCACCCAGCCCTTCGCGGCGCGGTGCCCCCCCCCCCCCCCCCCCCCCCCCCCCCCCCCCCCCCCCCCCCCCCCCCCCCGAGCCCACCCCCCAGCCCACCCCGGATACGTCGCCCCCCGAGATCCCCAGCCCGGTGAGGGGCCAGGTTCGGGCCTTGCCCGACCGGCGGCCGGTCGTCGTGAGCAGGATCATCGGCTCACCGCGGAAGCGGGTCAGCACGCGCCCGCCGCTCAACGAGACGACCGTTCGGTGCAGCGCCGCGAACGTGCGGATGAGCACGGGAGGGAGCTTCGTCGCCGCCACGACGTCGACCGTAGCCCCGGCGCTCGCAGCCCCGGGTGGTCGTAGGATCCGTGCTCGTGGAGGACCGCCTGACCCCCGTGCTCTACCTCGAGATGACCGAGTCCGCCCCGGACGGGTACGCGAGCGAACGGGTGGGCGAGGTGCTCGCCCTCCCCGGAGTCGAGCGCGCCACTTGGTGGCGCAACGTGTACCGCGATCGTCCCGACCTCCCCCGCGAGCTCCCCGAGTTCGACACGCTGGGCGTCTACGAGTGCCGTCCGTCGTTCGCCGCACCGAGCACCCCCGAGGGGATCACGGGGCTCCACTTCGTGCGGACCCCGCGCCCCGGACAGGGTCGGCTCACCGGCCGGCCCACGGTGTCACTGTCGCTCGTGCTCATCAGCCCGCCGTCGGACGAGGAGGCGGCACCCCTTCGCGACTGGGCGGACTTCGTCCACATCAACCACATCGCGGAAGCCGGGGTGCCCGGCTACACCATGATCACGCCCTACGAGAACGCAACGCGGGGCGACCCACGCTTCCTCCACTTCTACGAGTTCGACGATCCCGACGCCGAGGTCACCTTCAAGCGCATGCGCCCGCTCGTGGAGGCCCGCCTCGGTCCGTGGGGGTCGCCCGAGTGCGACGCGTGGGCCTTCCACCCGGCCTTGCGGATCGTGTACGTCAACTCGTTCGCGCTCGTGGGAGCGCGTACCCCGTGACCAGCGCCGGGGGGCCGCCGTTCTTCGACGTGGTGCTCGCGCAGCGCGCCTGCCGCGAGTTCGCCGACGTCCCGGTCGACGACGCGACGATCGAGCTCGTGCTGCGAGCAGGCACCCACGCGCCGAGTGCGGAGAACCGCCAGCCCTGGGAGTTCGTCGTCGTACGAGACCGCACCGTCCAGGGCCGGATCCACGACCTGGCCGAGACCGCGTGGGTCGAGCGGGGACGGGCGTTCTCGGAGGGCCGTCTCCCGCCCCGCCTCCTCGACGAGGTCGACCACGGCTTCGCGGGCGGCGGTTTCCGCACGGCGCCGGTGATCGTGGTCGTGTGCGCCGACTTCGAGCGCACCGTGCCCGCCACCGTCGGCTCGTCGATCTTCCCCTGCGTGCAGAACGTCCTGCTCGCCGCCGCCGCGCTCGGTCTCGGTGCGGCCCTCACCACGCTCGGCACCCAGGCCGACACAGCCCTGCGCGCGCTGCTCGCGCTCCCGCCCTCCGTCGCACCGCAGGCGATCGTGCCCCTCGGCCACCCCGCACGCCCGCTCGCCGCCCCCCGGCGCGAGCCCGCGGCCCAACACACCCACCGCGACCGCTACGGTGCGCGCTGGTGACGACCCGTCTCTTCGCGTGCCGCTCGCTCGACCGCCGACCGCGTGCGCGCCGCCCCCGCGTCCGCGGGGGCGCGGGGGCGGGCCCGGGGGCGGGGGGGGGCGCCC
>BTUT01000332.1:0-4159 GCA_045862935.1 Acidimicrobiia bacterium | reverse complement strand
GCCGGCACCGAACGGCACGCAGGTGCGGCTCTCGACCGCGTCGGCGTCGGGGAACACGACCTCGCCGGCCACCCCGTCGGCGTCGAGCGCCTGGTCGCGCTTGATCGCGTCCCAGCCGCCGGCGAGCTCGTCGCCGTGCTCCTCGAACCACCGGCGCGCGTAGTCGTCGTCGCGCACGCCGAGCTTGGTGATCGCGTCGAGCATCGCAGCCCGCTCGGTGAGGAAGTCGTCGAACGCGGGGTGGAACTTGCGCTCGAGGTACGCGCGGTAGTCCTCCGTCGGGAGCCCGGCGTGGCTGTCGGCCGCGATGATCAGGTACGGCGCGTCGTCGGGAGCGGTTTCGCGAGCGACCTCGGGCGTGGTCTCGGCTGTGCGGGGCATGGGGTTCCTCTCAGGCGGTGGTCGCGTACTCGGGTGCGAACGCGGGGCACTTGTAGGCCTCGACCGGGAGCGCGGCCCGGTCGAGCGGGGTGTCGACCTCCGCGACCCGTGGGCCGATCTGCGCCGCGACCGGCGCGAGGTGGTCGAGGTCGAAGCCGTAGAGCGCCGCCGCGTTCGCGCCGACCATCTGGGCGGTCTCGTGGTGGGCGACGCCGGCGAACGACGCGCGCAGCGCCTCGAGCGAGTAGGGCGAGCTCGCCTCCTTGTGGGGGTAGTCGCTGCCCCACATGATGCGATCGACGCCCACCTGGTGGCGCAGGGCCACCTCCATCGGACGGATGAAGCTCGCGCCGAGATGGCACTGGCGTGCCCAGTACTCGCTCGGGAGCAACGACAGCCCGTCGACCACCGACCTGCCCCAAGCCTGCTCCTGCGACCCGCCGGCGTCCCGCATGCGGCCGACGAAGAGGTCGAGGCGCGCGAGCTCGTCGGGCACCCAGGCGGTGCCCTGCTCGGTGAACACGAGCTGGAGCGTCGGGTAGCGCTCGAACACGCCGGCGACCAGGAGGTGGGTGAGCGCACGGTGTGCCCACATCGAGACCTCGAGGAGGAACACCACCGCGTCCACGTCGGTGGGGCCCATGGGCGGTGCGGCGCTCCCCGTGTGGTGGTTCAGCGGCACGCCGAGCTCGGCGCACACCTGCCACAGCGGCTCGTAGTACGGCTCGTAGAGCTGGGGGAGCCCCAGGCCCGGCGGCGTGCCGGGGAGCAGGACGCCGCCGGTGAGTCCGGCCTCGACCGCCCACCGGATCTCGGCGACGGAGGCCTCGATGTCGAACAGCGTGATCTGCGCGACACCGGCACGCCGCCCGGGGAGGTCGGCGCAGAAGTCGACGAGCCAGCGGTTGTGGGCCTGGAGGCCGGCCCAGCGCTGCTCCTGGTCGGCCGCGGTGATCGCCGGGGGCTGCGCGGCGAGCGACACCTTGGGGTAGAAGGGCGGCACGGTGTTGGGGAAGATCACCTCCGCGACCTGGCCGTCGGCCTCGAGGTCGCGACGCCGGCGTTGCGAGTCCCAATTGCGCTCACCCAGGTCGCCGAGCAGGTCCTCGTGGGGCTGGACGTAGGTGGCCGCCCACGCGTCGAAGTCGTCGTGCCACTTGCGCTCCAGGTACGGCCGGTAGTCGTGGATGTTGCCGCCGGCATGGCCGTCGGCCGAGATCAGGATGTAGCGCTCGTCGCCGTGCTCGTCGACGACGATCGCGCCGGTGCGCTGGACGGTGCCGGGGTCGGTCATGTGCGTCTCCTCGTTCCTTCGTTTGGACGGTTTGCGGGGCCCTGGCGCCCGAAAGCGTCCAAACAGGGGGTCAGGCGCCGATCGGGTACTGGGGGTCGGCGCGGCGGAGGATGACGTCGGCTCGGGCCGCCACGAGCTCCTCGAAGCGACCCTCCTCGACCATCCAGAAGCGGTTGGCCTTGAGCCCGTCGACCACCGTGTCGGCCACCTCCGACAGCGGGGTGAACTGGACCGGATCGCCGGCGGCCTCCTTCATGTCGATCCACATCTGCATCTTCGAGGTGGTGTCGACCGGCTGTTCGGACTCGTACTCCGGCGGCCGCTCGCGGGCCGTCCAGATGCCGGTGTTGAGGATCCCCTGGGTCTTGCCCGTCGGGAACAGCACCGACACGCCGATGTCGGAGGAGATCTCGCGCAGCTGCCCGAAGAGGCACTCGGAGATCGTGACGACCGCGGCCTTGCACGTGGCGTAGGTAGGGACGGAGTACACGGGGGCGAACCCGCCGTTGTGCGACGAGGTGTTCACGATGTGACCCTCGTCGCCGCGCTCGAGCATCCACGGCACGAACGCGTTGATGCCGTTGATCACGCCGTAGACGTGGACGCTGAGCGCGTAGCGCCAGTCGTTGATCTCGTGCTCCCAGATGCGGCCGTGCGCCCCGGAGGCGACCCCGGCGTTGTTGCACACGACGTGCACGCCGCCGAAGTGGTCGACGGTCGCGTCGCGCAGCGCCACCACGGAGTCGAGCTTCGACACGTCGGTGATCACACCGATCACGTCCGCACCCCCCGCGCGCAGCTCGTCGACGGCGGCGTCGAGCGAGGGCTGGTGCACGTCGGAGAGCACCACCTTCATGCCCTCACGGGCGAAGGCCTCGCCCATGGCCTTCCCGATGCCACCGCCGCCTCCGGTGATGACCGCGACCTTGCCGTCGAGGTCCTTCATGCGCGCGTCACCGCCTTCGGGTCGGGCACCCCGGCGGGCGTGCCCTCGTGGTACTCGATGAGCTCGAGCAGGTAGCCGTCGGGGTCCTTCACGAAGGCCACCGTGACGGGCCAGCGGTCGAGACGCTGCGGCTCCGACTCCACTGCGCACCCGTACGCCACGGCCTTGTCGAACAGCGTCTGCACGTCGCTCGTGTTGATGTAGATCTTCCACATCGACGTGCCCATGTCGATGGGGCCCTCACGCTCGAGCCACTGGGCGAGCTGGATGCGCGAGCCGCCCTCGGGTGCCTGGTGCACCGCCTCGAGCACGCCCGGGATCTCGGTCCGGCTCTGGAGCGGGATCCCCATCACGTTCTGCCAGAAGTCGATGGAGCGCTCGATGTCGGTGACGTTGAAGCAGACCTGCCCGATGATCTGAGGCATGCGGTTGTCCCCCCTGGTCGGTGGTGGTGCGGTCGCGGGGGCACTGTAACAGTGATACAGACGGGCGCGCCGGGTCGGCGTCAGGGCGCGGGTGCCGCGGACGCCGGGGGGTGGTCGTCGGTGCCGGCGGCGGGAGACTCCTTGAGGCTGGGCTTGGGCGGGGACGGGAACGGCTGGGTCGACCACTCGAGTCGACTCGCGCGCGAGCGCTCGTCGATCACGCGCCACAGTGCGTACAACGCGCCCGCAACGAGCCCGGCACCGACGATCCGCTTGCCCCACGCGCTCATCGGGAACATGGTGGCACGCACGTGCCGACATGCGGCTAGCATCGTCACCGTGACGAGCAGGGACGTGCGCCGGATCCACCGTTCGGGCCTCCTCCTTCTCTAGACGCGAGCACCCCCGGTGCTCGCGAACGCCTCCTCGGCCTCCTGGCCGGGGAGGTTTTTCGTTGTCAACGGAACCGGCTGCGCATCCGAAGCGAAGCGGAGGATGCTCACCAACGAGCGAACGTCCGGGACCCGGTGTCCCGGACCCCAGAGAGCGAGCGAGATGCCATGAGCGACTCCGTGCGGATCTTCGACACCACCCTGCGAGACGGCGAGCAGTCGCCGGGGATCTCCCTCGACGTGGGGGAGAAGCTCGAGATCGCCGACCAGCTCGCGCGCCTGGGCGTCGACGTGATCGAGGCCGGGTTCCCGATCGCGAGCCAGGGCGACTTCGAGGCGGTCGAGGCGATCGCGAAGGCGGTGCAGGGTCCGGTGATCGCCGGGCTGTCGCGCACCGGCTTCAAGGACGTGGACCGGGCCTGGGAGGCCGTCCGTCACGCCGACCGGCCGCGCATCCACGTGTTCATCGCGACCTCGCCCATCCACATGCGCAAGAAGCTGCGGATGACGGAGGACGAGGTGAAGGCCGAGGCGGCGGCCGGGGTCGCCCGTGCCGCCGGCTACACGATCGACGTCGAGTTCTCCCCCGAGGACGGGAGCCGGTCCGACGTCGACTTCATGTGCGAGGTGCTCCAGATCGCGGTCGACAACGGCGCGACGACCCTGAACATCCCCGACACGGTGGGGTTCGGCGTCCCCGAGGAGTACGGGAAGCTCATCC
>BTUT01000331.1:0-4173 GCA_045862935.1 Acidimicrobiia bacterium | reverse complement strand
GCCGGACCCGAGGGCAAGGGGTACATCCTCGGCGTGGTGCTCTGCGTGGTGGCGTACGACATCGTGGGCTGGTTCGTCGGCTCGTCCATGGGTCGCACCCCACTCATGCCACGGGTCTCGCCCGGCAAGACCACCGAGGGGCTCTTCGGTGGGATGATCGCGGCGTTCATCATGGGCATCCTCGTCGTCTCGTTGGTGAGCGGCTGGAAGCAGGGCGGTCTCTTCGACGGTGTCCTCCTCGGCCTCGTGGTCGCGGTGACCGCGCCCCTCGGCGACCTCGTCGAGTCGATGATCAAGCGCGACCTCGGCGTGAAGGACCTCGGCACCCTGCTGCCCGGTCACGGTGGGATCATCGACCGCTTCGACGCGTTGCTCTTCACATTGCCCGCGACGTACTACGTCGCGCTGCACATCGTCACCTGAGCGGGACGCGCCGGGATCACCGGGTGAGCCGATGAAGCGCGTCGCGATCCTGGGCTCGACGGGCTCGGTGGGCACCCAGGCGCTCGACGTCATCCGCACCCACCGGTCGCAGTACGAGGTGGTCGCGCTGGCCGCCGCCCGCAATGCCGGGCTCCTCGCCGCGCAGGCTGCCGAGTTCGGCGTGCCGGCGAAGTGGGCGCGGACCTGCGCCGGAGATCCCGAGGCCTTGGCCGAGCTCGCCGCGCACCCCGACGCCGACGTCGTGCTGAACGCGGTGGGGGGTTTCGCCGGCCTCCCAGCCACGATCACCGCCTTGGAGCACGGCAAGCGCCTCGCCCTCGCGAACAAGGAGAGCCTCATCGCGGGTGGCCCGGTCGTGAACGCCGCCCGAACGCGGGGGGGCGGCGAGATCGTGCCGGTCGACTCCGAGCACTCCGCGCTCTACCAGTGCCTCCGCGCTGGCAGCGCCGGTGAGGTCGCCCGAGTGATCCTCACCGCGAGCGGCGGGCCGTTCCGCGGGCGGACCCGCAGCGAGCTCGAGCTCGTGACCGTCGAGGACGCGCTGAAGCACCCCACCTGGGACATGGGCGCGAAGATCACCATCGACTCGTCGACGCTCATGAACAAGGGGCTCGAGGTCATCGAGGCCCACGAGCTGTTCGGGGTGGACTACGACCGGATCGACGTGGTGGTCCACCCGCAGTCCGTGGTCCACGGTATGGTCGAGTTCACCGACGGCGCGACGATCGCCCAGTGCTCCATGCCCGACATGCGGCTCCCGATCGGCCTGGCACTCGGTGCGCCGCACCGCCTCGACGAGGCCTTCGGTGCGGTCGACTGGGCCGCGCTCGGCTCGCTCACGTTCGAGGCGCCCGACCCCGAGGCGTTCCCCTGCTTGGCCCTGGCCTACGCCGCAGGTCGCGCCGGAGGCGGTGCGCCCGCCACGTTGAGCGCCGCGAACGAGGTGGCGGTCGACGCGTTCCTCGCCCGACGGATCCCGTGGTTGGCGATCGCCGACATCAACCGGGAGGTGCTCGGGGCGGGGTCCGGGAACGTAGGCTCGGTGGCCGACGTTCTGGAGGCCGACCGGTCCGCGCGTGAGCGGGCCCGGGCCGCCGTCGACCGATTGGCCAGGACCGCATGAAGGACCCGCTCGAGGACGTCCAGCTCAGCGAGACCCGCCGGGGGAACTTCGTCGTCCTGGGCGTGATCCTCGTGGGCGTGCTGTGGCTGTTCGTCAGCGCGCCCTGGGTCGCGGCGATCATCGTCGGCCTCGGCGTGATGATCATGCTCCACGAGGCCGGGCACCTCGTCGCCGCCCGCTGGTCGGGGATGAAGGCCACCGAGTACTTCGTGGGCTTCGGGCCCCGGCTGTGGTCGTTCCGGCGCGGCGAGACGGAGTACGGGGTGAAGGCGATCCCCGCGGGCGGCTACGTGCGGATCATCGGCATGAGCAACCTCGAGGAGGTCCCCCCCGAGGACGAGCCGCGCACCTTCCGGCGCGCCAGCACCCGTCACCGCCTGGTGGTGATCCTCGCCGGCGTCACGGTGAACGCGCTCCTCGCGCTCGTGCTGTTCACCGTCGCGATCGCAGGCGAGGGGAGGGTGGTCGAAGGCCCGAGCACCACGGTGCGTCGGGTCGTCGCCGGCAGCGCCGCGGCCGACGCCGGCCTGCGCCCGGGCGACGAGCTCGTCGCGGTCGACGGCACGCCGGTCGAGTCGTGGGACGACCTGAAGGCGGCCATCGAAGCGCGCGGCGGTGAGCTCACGATCTTCACCGTCTCGCGCGGAAATCGCACGGTCGAGATCGAGGCGGTGCCGAGCGAGCGTGACGGTGAGGGCTTCCTCGGAGTCGCGCCGGGCTCCGAGGTCCGCCGCGTCGGACTGCTCGCGGCGGTTCCCGAGGGCTTCCGAGCCATGGGCGACGTCACCGTGGGCACGGTGAAGGGCATCGGCAAGATCTTCAGCCCCTCGGGTGTGCAGCGCTACAGCAAGAACTTCACGAGTGATGCGCCGAAGGAGGGATCCCAGGCGGATCTCGAACGGCCCCGCTCGCTCATCGGCATCGTCGACGAGGGGTCCTCGGTGGTCGCGGGCGACATCTGGGCGCTGCTCTGGCTGCTCGGCGCGATCAGCCTCGTCCTGGCGCTCTTCAACCTCATCCCGTTGTTGCCCTTCGACGGCGGCCACGCGGTGGTGGTGATCTACGAGGCGATCGCGTCCCGCATCCGCGGGCGTACGGTCAGGGTGGACTTCCGCAAGCTCATGCCGGTGACCGCGGTGGTGCTCGCGATCTTCCTCACGCTCGGCGTCTCCGCGATGGTGCTCGACATCCGCGACCTCGCCCGCTAGGCGGGTCCGTTCGGCGTCACCCAGCGAACGCCGGGAGAGCGGCCGAAGTCGGCGTCGTAGGTCACGATCGTCGCGTGCTCGGGCGTACGATCGCGAGGTGATCGAACGGCGGACGACCCGGCAAGTGGTGGTCGGGAAGGTGCCCATCGGGGGCGGTGCACCCGTGTCGGTGCAGTCGATGACGACCACGAAGACGGCCGACGTCGAGGGCACGCTGGCCCAGATCTACACGCTGGCCGCCGCGGGCTGCGACATCGTGCGCTGCACCTGCAACGAGGAGGCGGCGGCGGAGGGGCTGGCCCACATCGTGAGCCGTTCGCCGATCCCGGTCGTGGCCGACATCCACTTCCAGCACACGCTGGCCCTCGCCGCGATCGAGGCCGGCGTCCACGCGCTCCGACTCAATCCCGGCAACATCCGCAAGCCCCAGCACATCAAGCGGGTTGCGGCGGAGGCACGCGACCGCGGCCTCCCCATCCGCATCGGCGTGAACGCCGGGAGCCTCGACCCCGACATCGCCGAGCAGTACGGCGGCGCCACGCCCGAAGCGCTCGTGGCGTCCGCCGTCCGCGAGCTCGACTGCTTCCGTGAGGTCGACTTCGACGACGTGAAGATCTCGGTGAAGGCGTCCAACGTCGCGCTGATGATCGACGCGTACCGCCTGCTCGCCGACACGGTGGACCACCCGTTGCACCTGGGCGTCACCGAGGCCGGGCCGATGCCGGCCGGTTTGGTGAAGTCGGCGGCGGGCATCGGCACACTGCTCGCCGAGGGGATCGGTGACACCATCCGGTTCTCGCTCACCGCCGACCCCGTCGAGGAGGCGCGCGCCGGGCGCACGCTGCTCGAGGCCCTGGGCCTGCGGGAGCGCAAGAGCGTCGACCTCATCGCGTGTCCGAGCTGCGGCCGTGCGGAGGTTGACGTGATCGCCGTCGCCACGGCCGCGCAACGAGCCCTCGAGGAGCGGCGCATCCCCTTGCAGGTGGCGGTGATGGGCTGCGTGGTGAACGGGCCGGGCGAGGCGCGCGACGCCGACCTCGGCATCGCCGCCGGGCGAGGGCGGGGACACCTGTTCGTGCGGGGACGGGTGGTGAGGGTCGTACCCGAAGCGGAGATGGTCGACGCGCTCGTGGCGGAGGCCGAGGCGATCGTCGCGGAGGGCATCGACGCACGGCTCGCGGCGGCCGACGTGAACGCGGCGGCGCTCGCCGCGGCGGAGCGCGACGAGCTCATCGAGCTCCGTGGTGTGGACGTGAACCACTCCCTCGACCGGATCGCGCGGGGGCGCGGGGGGGCCCCTTCGCCGGGCGACTCCGGGGGGCGGCCGGCGGTGAGCGGCCCCCCCGCGGCGATCGCCCTGTTCCGCTACAAGCTCGGCATCATGCCGGCGATCGGCGC
>BTUT01000330.1:0-4182 GCA_045862935.1 Acidimicrobiia bacterium | reverse complement strand
GATGGAGAGGGTGAGGATGTCGCCCGGCTTGCAGACGCGGTGGGCGCGCACGCCGACCCTCGCGACCTCACCGGCCTCGACGAGACCTTCGAGCGAGCGCTGCAACGCGACGCCGGCGCGCGCGGCTACCTCGGGCTCACCCTGCCGTCCGATCTCGGAGGATCCGGGCGGAGCCTCGCCCACCGCGCCGCGTTCTCGCTCGAGGCCGCCGCCCACGACGCGCCGCTGATCGACACCGCGCTCACCCTCGGCGGTGCGCCGATCCTCGCCCACGGCTCCGACGAGCAGCGCACGAACCTGCTCCCCGCGATGGCCCGGGGCGAGATCACGCTGTGCATCGCGTACAGCGAGCCCGGCGCAGGCAGCGACCTCACCGCGATCACGACGACCGGCCGCCGAGCAGATCCCCACGATCCCACCAGCGAGTGGATCCTCAGCGGTACGAAGCACCTGGTGACCGGGGCCCACAAGGCCGACTGGTGCCTGCTCGTGGCTCGCACCGACCCGGAGGGCACCACGCCCGCGCGCCACGCGATGAGCATGTTCCTCCTCGACCTGCGCGTCACTCCCGGTGTGCTCGTGCGCCGGGTCCGCACCGCGAACGACTGGACCCTGGGCACGATCGAGCTCCACGAGGCCCGGGTGCCGCCGACCGCGCTGCTCGGCACGGAGGGCCGGGGCTTCGCCCAGATGGCGGCCGCGCTCGCCGACGAGCGGTCGGGCATCTTCTGGGTCGGCTGGGCCGAGCAGCGCCTCGGCGACCTCCTCGCGCACGTGCGGGAGCACGGGCTCGACCGGCTCGGCGCACCGGCGGCCGTCGCCCGCGACGAGCTGGTCCGGCGCTGGATCGAGGTGCGCGTCGCGCGTGCGCTCGCGCTCCGGGTGGTGGGCGCACAGGCGCGCGGTGAGGACGCCACGGTCGCAGCCGCGCTGAGCAAGGTCACCGCCACCGAGCTGCTCCAACGGCTCGCTTCGACCGGCATCGCGCTCCTCGGCCCAGCCGGCCTGCTCACGGGCCCGCTCTTCGGGCCCGTCCAGCCCGACGCCCCGTTGCGGGGCCGGTTCGCGTACGAGTGCGTCGAGCGATTGCACCCGACGATCAGCGTCGGTTCGAACGAGATCCAGCGCGACCTGCTCGCCCACCGCGGCCTCGGATTGCCGGCCACGTGAGCTCCGCCCGCGACCGGCCTGCTCCGGTCTCCGCATGAACGTCGATCCGTCGAAGAGAGGGGATACCCCGATGGCCACGACCACTCTCGAGATCACCCGCCAGGAGCCCAGTGCCGGCGCGATCGTCACCGGCGTGGATCTCGCGTCGCTCGACGACGCCACGTTCCGGGCCCTCCATGCGGCGTTCCTCGAGCACCACGTGCTCGCGTTCCGCGGTCAGGACCTGACCCCCGACGAGCAGCTGGCGTTCGCGGCGCGCTGGGGGACGATCTCGCACCATCCCTACGTGCCGTCGCTCGACGGTCACCCCGGGGTGATGGAGATCTTCCAGGTCACGGGCATCACCGAGACCTGGCACGCCGACACCACGCAGGTCGCGAACCCGCCCAAGATCACGATGCTGCTCGCGCGCGAGCTCCCGGCGTGTGGCGGCGCCACGATGTTCGCGAACATGCACCAGGCCTACGACGGGCTCTCCACGGGCTTGCGCGCCACGATCGACGGGCTGCGCGCCGTCCACTACGGCACGGAGCTCGCGGTCCAGTCGGGGGTCGACGCGGCCGCGGTCACGCACTCCCACCCCGTCGCGATCACCCACCCCGAGACCGGCCGCAAGGCGTTGTTCGTGAACGCGGACTACGTGCGCCACTTCGACGGCTGGACCCCCGAGGAGAGCCAGCCGCTGCTCGCGTACCTCTACTCGCTCGCCGGGCAACCGGAGTACCAGTACCGCCACCGCTGGCAGGTCGGCGACCTCGTGATGTGGGACAACCGCTCGGTGCAGCACCGCGTCGTGCACGACTACGGCGACGCGCGCCGCTACCTGCACCGGGTGACCATCGAGGGCGACCCGCTCAGCTGAGGGTCGGCTACGGGTCGACTGCGCTGCTCCCCGCTCGCCGTCACCGGGCGATCACGGAGCGGGGAGCTCGAAGGACGCGCGGTCCTCGACGCGGGGCTGACGCCCGGTGCGCAGCGGCGAGAGGGGCGCGTCCACGAGCAGGAACCGTTCGAGCCCGACCACGAACGGCTCGACGGCGCGGGTCCAGTCGACGAGCTCGGGGGCGGCGAGCTGCGCGGCCTCGAACCGACCCCACGTGCGCCAGCCGGGGATCGCCCACATCACGACGCACTCCGACTCGCCGCACATCGCGGTGCGCCACGCGGCGACGAGCTCGAGACCGTGGGCGCGGTACGCGCCGACCGCGAGGTCACGCACCGCGTCGAGGTACGACGACGCGCTCCCGGCCCTGACCCGCACGATCTCCTGCGCGTACGCGACACCGGTCACGCCGTCGGCGCACAGCTCCTCGATCGTCCGGGTCCACGGCGCGGGGACCAGGATCCGGTCCCGCATCCGGCCGCGGAAGCTCGCCGCCCGGGCCCACCACTCGGCGAGCGACGGGTCCTGGAGCGTCGGGTGCGAGAACTCGTGCTCGAAGGCGTCCGCGAGGCCGTCCCAGCCCGAGTGCTCCCAGATGTTCACCACCTCGGGCGCGACCCGGGTCGAGCCGACGGTGCCGAAGACGCCGAAGCACCGCTGGTCGCGCTCCGCTTGGCCGATGGGGCTCCAGTTGGCCGTGATGTGGTGCATGTAGTTCGCGCGGTTGTGGCCGATGATCTCGATGAGCTCGTGGATGTAGACGCACTGGTTCACGCGCGGCTCCTCGCTGCCGGCCGAGCCCGTGACGGGGCGCGCCAGGCGTTGTCGCGTCCGGTCACGCGCTCGGGGAGGGACGGGTGGGGAAGCGGCCGGCGCCGGTGTCGCGACCGAGCCGGTCGAGCTCCTCGACGAGGGCCGGCGCGAGCGGGATGCCGTGGGCCAGGCGCTCGACGCGTCGGTGGTGCTCGAGCTCGCCCGGCACCAGGACGCGCTCCACGCCCTCGGCCGGATCCGAGGCGTGGATGTCGTGGATCAGCCGGTCGACGTCGGCCCGGAACTGCTCCTCGGGGACGTAGTGCGACGGATCGAGAGCGACGAACAGGTAGCCGCGCGTCACCCGGTCGAATCCCGTGAGCTCACCGGGCTCGCGGTCGACCAGGCCGAACGACGCGCCGGTGAGCACCCCGGCGAGGATCTCGATGAGCAGGGCGATGCCGTACCCCTTGTACCCCCCGAACCACTGGAGGTGGCGCACCGACGCCGCTGCCGGATCCGTGGTGGGGCGGCCGCGCTCGTCGTTGGCCCACCCCGGCGGGATCTCGGCGTCGCCGCGCTTCTGCGCGAGCAGGACGCGGTTGCCGGCCACCGCGGTGGTGGCCATGTCGAGCACGAGCGGCGGCTCGTCGCCCGCGGGGACGGCGTACGACATCGGGTTGGTGGAGAAGATGCCGGTGACCCCGCCGAACGGCGGCACGAACGGCGGCCCGTTCTGGGCCGCGAGCGTGACACACCCCGCGGCCGCACCGCGCATCGTGTACCAGCCGAGTGCGCCCAGGTGGCTCGAGTTGCGCACCGCCACCGCACCCACGCCGTGGTCGCGTGCCTTGGCCACCGCGAGGTCGACCGCGGCGACGCCCGAGATCTGGCCGAGGCCCTGCCCGCCGTCGAGCAGCGCCGAGGCGCCGTCGTCGCGCAGCACGGTCACCTCGGTGCGGCCCCGCAGGTGCCCGCCCCGCAGCCGGTCGGCGTAGAGCGCCATGAGGTGCACGCCGTGGCTCTCCACGCCCCGGAGGTCGGCCTCGACGAGCGAGCCGGCCACCAGCTCGGCCTGGTCGGCGGGTACGCCGAGACCGGCGAGGATCCGGGTGCAGTACGCCGCGAGGTCCGCAGCGTCGATCACGGTGGCAGGGTGCTCGGTCACCACCTGTTTCTAGACGCGACTCGGGCCCGGGACGAATCCCGGACCCGAGCCCAGAGCCGCCGGTGCCGACCCGAGGATCGACCCGATGGTGCGCAGCGGTGCGATCAGCGCGCCGCCGTGGTGGTCGGCGCCGCCGCCGCGGTGGTGGTCACCACACCGAGCTCGTCGTTGGGGACGAACTCGATCGGGACCTTCTTCACCAGCACCT
>BTUT01000329.1:0-4218 GCA_045862935.1 Acidimicrobiia bacterium | reverse complement strand
GGCGCCTCGGATCACATGCCGCGTCGCCGGCGGAGTCGATGTGCCACGAGTGGCTCGGGGTGGTCGGCGCCCTGGCCGACGAGCGGGGTGTGCGCGTGGGCTTCGAGCCGGTTCACCCGGTGATGCGTCGGTGGTCGTTCGTGCACACCCTGCACGACGGGCTGCGGTTGGTCGCCGGCCTCACGGGTGTGGGGGTGCTGCTCGACCTCGGTCACGTGTGGTGGGAGGCCGGGCTCGTGGAGCAGATCCGCGAGCACGCATCGGCCATCGTGGCGGTGCAGGTGACGAACGTCGACTCGACCGCGCTCGACGAGGTTCGCTACGAGCGGGCACCAGTGCACGGCGGTGGAGACGTCCCGGTGGGTGCGCTCGTCGCCGTGCTCGAGTCCGCGGGCTACCGCGGGTGGTACGAGGACGAGACGGTGGCGCGCATCCCGCGCGATCAGCGCGTCGACGGGCTGCGTGCGTCGCGCGAGTGGTTCGAGGCACTCTGAACGAGGAGCAGGTCATGTCCGAGTCCCGCCGCCGCTTCGCCGGCAAGGTGGTGATCGTCACTGGTGCCGGGAACGGGCTCGGCCTCGCGTACGCGCACGGGTTCGCGGCCGAAGGCGCGGCGGTGGTCGTGGCCGACATCGACGGTGCGGCCGCGACCACGGCGGCCGCGGCGATCACCGAGTCCGGTGGCGGGGCCCTCGCCGTGGAGGTCGACGTCGCCGACGAGGGATCGGTGAGCGGGATGGTCCGGCAGGTCGGGGCTGCGTTCGGGGGCATCGACATCCTCGTGAACAACGCGGGCCTCCACCTCGGGAAGTACAACGAGTGCGCCACGCTCCCGGTGGAGGACTGGCGGCGGATCTTCGACGTGAACGTGCTCGGTGCCGTGATCTGCGCGCGCGAGTGTCGACCGGCGATGGCGGCGCGGGGTGGGGGAGTGATCCTGAACCAGGCTTCGGTGGCCGCCTGGGTGCACCGCTCCGGCGCATACGGGGCGACGAAGCTCGCGCTCACGAGCGTCACGATGTCGCTCGCCACCGAGCTCGCCCCCGATCGCATCCGCGTGCTCGCGGTGGCGCCCGGCGCGTTCCTGTCCGAGGCGGTGCAGGCAGGCCTCGAGCCCGAGCAGCGGGCGATCGTCCTCGACGGCCAGCTCACCGACGAGCTCGGCACCCCGGCGGATCTCGTGCCGCTCGTCCTGTTCCTGTGCTCCGACGACGCCCGCTTCGCCAATGCCGCGACCTACCCGTTCGACGCGGGGTTCAGCAAGCGGGTCTGACGGGCGCGCCCGTCGAGCCATCGCGCTCCCCGGTGCGGGCTCGGAGGCCGCGCTACCTTCGGGCCGCTCGGGAGATCCGCATGGCGAACCACAAGCTCTACATCCACGAGTTCATCGACATCATCGGCCACCACCGCGCCGACTACATGCACCACATGACGGCGAACTTCTCGCCCATGGCGCAGCGGGAGCGCAACCAGCTCTGCTACGGCGTGTGGGGCACGGTCGGCACCACCCGCCGGTGGCCCGAGGTGGTGAACATGTGGGAGGAGGACGGGTGGGCCGGCATGGCGTCGTCCTTCCGCCACGAGTTCAACCACCCCACGCTCCAGGACCCGGGCCTCGCGGCCTGGTGGGCCCGGGCGGCGCAGTTCCGGCGCAGCGGGGTCGACCGCCTGCTCGTCCCCGCGGAGTGGACCCGCACCATCGAGGAGCTCTGCGCAGACGGGGTGCGCGGCGAGTGCTACGCGCACGAGCTCGTGTCGCTGCGGCCCGACACCGCCTGGCACTACGTCGACGGGCTCGTGCGCGACGTCCAGGTCCCCACGTACGAGCGGCTCGGATGGGAGCTCGCCGGCGCGTTCGTCACCGCGATGCGAGACGACTCCGAGGCGATCGTCCTGTGGGCGATCCCGACGTGGGAGCAGTGGGCGGCGCTCGAGCACGCGAGCCGCACCGAGCCGGGCCTGCGCGCCTGGCGAGCGCAACAGGCCGCGCTCACCACCGCGGTCGAGCGCTTCCTCCTCGTCGACGCGCCGCTGTGCCCGTTCCGGACCGGGCGCCAGCCCCGGGACTCCGACCGCGACAGCTACCAGCTCCCCGACGAGTGACCGACGCGGCCCGCTCGGGGACCGTCACCCCGCAGGCTCGATGTTCTGGTTGCCGCGGAAGCGGTTCGCCGGATCCCACTCGGCCTTGATCGACGCGAGGCGCGCGTACTTCTCGGGTCCGTACGCGTGACGGACGCGCTCCTGGCCCTCGTCGCCGATGAAGTTCAGGTACACGCCGCCGTTCGAGAAGCGCGCGATGTCGCGCCGGAACGCACGCGCCCAGGCGATCGACGCGTCGGTGTCGTCCGGGTCCTCCCACACCGCGAACGGGTGCGTGACCCACCGTGCGCTGCGCTTCGTCATCGGTGTCGCGTCGTCGGCGACGCGGGCGACCGCACCGCCCCACGCGAACATGATCTGCTGGGCGAGCGGGTGGGCGCGCACGCCGCCCGACTGCACGAACACGTCCACCGCTTCGTCGGGGAACGTGTCGTGGTAGTCGGCGGTCCAGTAGTGCCGGAAGCCGGGCGGGTCGTCGAGCATCGCGTTGAACTGCGTGTAGGGCATCGGGCCCACGAGGTCCACGGCGGGATCGAGGGCCCGGTACGGCGCGAACACCTCGGGTCCGTCCGCGAGGTCGCCGAGCCACACCCCGGCCACACCGGCCACGGTGCGACCCACGAGGCGCTCGGGGACGAAGGGCTCGGGTGGCGCCGTGATCATCACCAGGGCGCTGCCGAAGTCGTCCGGCGCGCCGAACGCGTGATCGCGGTACAGCCGCGCGACGTCCCCCGCGGCTTCCTCGGGGAACAGCATCAGCCCGGCGTACACCTCGGGGCCGATCGGGTGCAGGTCGAGCTCGAAGGCGGTCGCGATGCCGAAGTTCCCGCCGCCACCGTGGAGGGCCCAGAACAGGTCCGGGTGCACGTCGGCGCTCGCGGTGATCTGGCGACCGTCGGCGGTGACGAGGTCGACCGAGCGGAGGTTGTCGCAGGCCAGGCCGCACTTGCGCTCGATCCACCCGGATCCACCACCGAGGGTGAACCCCGCCACGCCGGTCGTGGTGACCCGCCCGCCGGTCGTCGCGAGCCCGTGCGCCTGCGTCGCGGCGTCGAGCTCGCCCCACAGGACGCCGGCCCCGACCCGGACCCGCCGGGCCGCCGGGTCGACGGTGATCTCCTGCATGGGCCGGACGTCGATCACGATGCCGCCGTCGTTCATCGAGAGCCCCGAGACCGAGTGGCCCCCCGCGCGGACCGCGACCTCGTAGGACTCGGCCGTGGCGAGGGCCAGGGCGTCGACCACGTCGTCGGGCGTCGCGCACGGCGCGATCACCGCGGGGTGCTTGTCGACCATGCGGTTGAAGACGGCGCGCGCGCCGTCGTAGGCCGCATCGTCGGGACGGATCAGGTGCATGGCACCTCCCGAGGGTCACGAGCGATCGGGGTGGATCGGTCGTGGTGCGAGTGTCGCGCGGCGGCCGGGCGACACGCCAGTGTCGCGGTGCGCGAGATTCAGGGGATGCGGGCCTGGCAGATCCACCGGCACGGAGCGCCGCGGGAGGCGTTGCGGCGGGCCGACCTCGACGACCCGGTCCCCGGGTCGGGGGAGGTGCGCCTCGCCGTGCGCGCCGTGGCGATCGGCATGCCCGACGCCTTCATGTGCCGGGGAACCTACGCCTTTCGCCCCGCGCTCCCGTTCGTCCCGGGGCAGGAGGTGTGCGGGGTCGTCGACGCCGTGGGCGACGGAGTCGAGGTGGCGATCGGTTCCCGGGTCATGGCCGTCACGAGCTTCTCCGACGGCCGGGGCGGGCTCGCCGAGCGGGCGATCGCCCGCGGCGAGTCGGTCTTTCGCGTGCCCGAGGCGATGCCCGACGAGGAGGCTGCCGCGTTCCGCATCGGCTTCTCCACCGCCTGGATCGGTCTGGTGCGGCGGGGCGCGCTGCGCGCGGGGGAGCGCCTGGTCGTGCTCGGAGCCGCGGGCGGATCCGGCGCGACCGCGGTGCAGGTCGGCCGGGCGCTCGGTGCCCGGGTGATCACCGTCGCCGCCGGCGCCGAGAAGGTGCAGCTGTGCCGTCGCCTCGGTGCCCACGTGGTGATCGATCGCCTTGCCCGGCCGCTCGCCGATGCCGTCCTCGACGCCACCGGCGGTGTGGGTGCCGACCTCGTCTACGAC
>BTUT01000328.1:1512-4218 GCA_045862935.1 Acidimicrobiia bacterium | reverse complement strand
CATCTTCGCCTTCACCCACTGCCGTGACGTGGTCGCCGCCGTGAGCCGCGCGGGTGGGCTCGGCGTGCTGGGAGCCGTCGGCTACAGCCCCGACCAGCTCGAGATGGAGCTGGCCTGGATCGACGAGCACGTCGACGGTCACCCCTACGGCGTGGACTTCGTCATGCCGGCGCGAGCCCTGGAGGTCGAGGGCCACGACGCCGCGGAGCTGCGGACCCAGGTTCAGTCGATGATCCCGGAGGGGCACCGCGCGTTCGTCGCCGAGCTGATCGAGCGCTTCGACCTCCCGTCACCCGACGCCGACGACGGTGCGACGGGGGGCGTCGTGGGGTGGATGCCCGAGGTGGCCCACCAGCTGGTCGAGGTGAGCTTCGCGCATCCCATCTCGCTGGTCGTGAACGCGCTCGGCTCGCCGCCGCCCGACGTCGTGACGCTCGCGCACCAGCGTGGCGTGAAGGTCGCGGCGCTCGCCGGGAAGGCCCAGCACGCCGAGGCACACGTGCGCAACGGGGTCGACGTCGTGATCGCGCAGGGCACCGAAGCCGGTGGTCACACGGGCGACATCGCCACGATGGTCCTCGTCCCCGAGGTCGTCGACGCCGTGGGCGGGCAGGTTCCGGTGCTCGCCGCCGGTGGCATCGGGACGGGGCGCCAGATCGCGGCAGCGCTCGCGCTCGGCGCCGACGGTGTGTGGATGGGATCGATCTGGCTGGGCACGGCGGAGAGCGACTCGCGACCCGAGCAGACCGCCGCCTACCTGAAGGCGTCGTCGAGCGACACCGTGCGCTCGAAGAGCTACACGGGCAAGCCCGCCCGCATGCTGCGCACGCCGTGGACGGACGCGTGGGAGGCCGCCGACTCGCCCGGCACCCTGCCGATGCCCTTGCAGAACATCCTCATCGCGCCCGCGAACCGGGCTTACTACCGCGCGGGTCGCGTCGACGAGTTCTTCGTGCCCGTGGGCCAGATCGTGGGGTCGATGAAGCAGGTGCGCCCGGTGCGCGACGTCGTGTTCGACCTCGTGAGCGAATACGTCGACACGCTGGAGCGGATGAACCGGATGACCGGCGACGGGTGATCGCGCTCGACGCGCCCGTCAGGCGAGGGCCTTGCGCGTGATCCTGCGCCACAGCGGCCGGTACGCCTCGACCCCGTCGGGTGCGAGGCGTTGGTCGGGACCCGACGCGATCGCGACCCGCTCCGGGATCGTTCCCCAGACCTCCACACCCTGGTCCACCCAGTACTGGAGGGTCTCGGTGTAGTCGCGGGTGAACGTCCGAGCCGAGCAGATCACGAGCCCGCTCGGAACGCGCCGCGGCACCATCTTGCGGACCACGTCCACCCGGGGCCACTCGACGCCGCCGACGCGGGTGGGGATGACCACGACGTGCGCGTGCTCGAGCGCGTGGCCGATGATCCGCTCGTTGCCGGGCGGCGAGTCGACGATCACCACGTGATCGTCGTCGGCGGCGTTCATCGCCTTGGCCAGCATCCGCTCGGTCGGAGCCTCGACGAGCTCGACCGCCTCGAGCGCGGGGTCCGCGGACGTCTCGAGCCAGTCGGCCGCGCTGGCCTGCGCGTCCGCGTCCACGAGGACGACCTCGCGGCCGGCCGCCGAGGCGAGTGCGGCCAGGTACACGCAGGTGGTGGTCTTGCCCACACCACCCTTGAGGGCAGCCACGACGATCTTCACGGACGGGGACGTTATCGGGCCGGCAGGGCTCCCGTCGTAGGCGGTCGCCCGCCCTGGCCCGTTACGGTGGCGGACGATGAACGACGACGAGCGCATCGCCCTGTTCCTCGACTACGAGAACCTCGCCATCGGCGGACGGGAGGTGCTCGGCGGGGCCTCGTTCGACTTCCGGCCGATCGCCGACGCCCTGGCCGAGCGCGGCCGGGTCGTCGTGCGCCGGGCCTACGCCGACTGGTCCCGGTTCGAAGAAGACCGGCGCTCCCTGACCCGTCATCACGTCGAGCTGATCGAGATGCCCCAGCGCATGGGCCTCGTGCGCAAGAACGCGGCCGACATCAAGCTCGCGGTCGATGCGGTCGAGCTGTGCTTCGAGCGCGACTACATCACCACGTTCGTCATCGGGACGGGCGACAGCGACTTCACGCCGCTCGTACACAAGCTGCGCGAGCTGAATCGCCGGGTGATCGGGATCGGGGTGGAGGCCTCCACCTCCGCACTGTTGCCACCCGCGTGCGACGAGTTCCTGTTCTACGAGCGTCTCGAGGGCGTGGAGCTCCCCAAGACCCGGCGCAGCTCCCGCGCGACTGGGAGCCGCGCGAAGGCCGTCCCCGCCGCGGCCGCGACCTCCACCGCGGACCTCGACGACGAGACCGCTCGCACTCCCGTCGAGAAGGCGATCGAGGCGCGCGACTACGTCGTGCTCGTCACCCAGACGCTCGCGGGCCTCGAACGCAGCGGCAGCGGACCGGTGCTCGCGTCGATGTTGAAGCGCACCATCCTGCGCAAGGACCCGACCTTCAACGAAGGCGACTACGGGTTCCGCGGGTTCGGCGAGCTGGTGCGCCACCTGGCCGAGCGCGGTGTGGTCGAGCTCGCGGCGAGCACCTCCGCCGGGGATCCGGAGGTCCGGTTCCCGAGCCAGGCGGGCGACGAGGCCGAGGCGTTCGAGCTGCTGCGCTCGACGGTGGCCCGGCTCGGGGCGAAGGGTCAGCCGGTGTACCTCTCGGGCCTCA
>BTUT01000328.1:0-1502 GCA_045862935.1 Acidimicrobiia bacterium | reverse complement strand
CAGCTGCGCAAGCGCCAGCCCGACTTCAGCGAGAAGCGGTTCGGGTACGGCGGGTTCCTCCAGTTCTGCAGGGCCGGGCGCACGCGCGGCGTGATCGAGATGGAGCTCGACGACGCCGTGAACGACTACGTCGTCCGGGTGGCGCCGAGCGCCGGTTGACGGCTCGGGACGCGGCGCCGGCTCCCGCTCGCGCGCCGCGGCGAGCAGCTCCGCCGGCGCCACGACACCGTTGCGTTTGGGGACTCGCCGCCCGCGGTCGGTACGACTAGACACGGGGATCGCAGCCGACGAGCCAGGAGCGCCGATGCCCGCGAACCGTCCTCAGCCGTACCTGATGCCCGAAGCCGAGTTCTTCTGGTCCTCGGGTGCCGACGGGGTGCTGCGCATCCAGCACTGCGACGACTGCGACTCGCTGGTGCACCCGCCGAAGCCGGTGTGTCACTACTGCCGCTCCACGAACCAGTCGGTGGTGGAGGTGTCGGGTCGAGGCACGGTCGTCGGGTGCACCGTCAACCACCAGCAGTGGCTCCCGATGTTCACCCCGCCGTACGTCGTCGCCTCGGTCGTGCTCGAGGAGGACCACCGGGTCCACCTCACGACCAACGTCATCGGCTGCGATCCCGACGACGTCGTCGTGGGAATGCCCGTCCAGGTCGAGTTCGAGCAGGACGGCGAGCTGTGGTTCCCGCTGTTCCGGCCGACGGGCGACGCACCCGGCGAGCTCCCACCGCCCGCCGTGGATCCGGCGGAGGTGCTGCGCAGCGCGCGCCCGATGCTCACCACCGACAAGTACGAATCGCGTGCCGCGATCACCGGCATCGGGATGTCGCGCCTCGGTCGGCGGCTCATGGTGGACCCGCTCGAGCTCACGATCGAGGCCTGCCGCCGCGCCGTGGAGGACGCGGGCCTCACGTTCGACGACATCGACGGGCTCTCGACCTACCCCGGATCGGCCGCGCCGGGTGGCCACTCGGAGGGGGGCGTCACCGCGTTGGAGAGCGCGCTGCGGCTCCGGCCGACGTGGTTCAACGGCGGGATGGAGATCCCCGGCCAGTCGGGCGCGATCGTGGCCGCAATCCTCGCGATCGCCGGTGGCCTGTGCCGCCACGTCCTGTGCTTCCGCACGGTGTGGGAGGCCACGGCCACCGAGCGCATGCGCCAGGGCAAGGACCGTCCCCACGGCGGGGGCACGGTGCCGCCGCCCATGGACTTCAGCCTGCCCTTCGGCGCCGGCTCGGCCGCGGTGAACCTGGCGATCAACGCGTCGCACCACTTCGCGCGCTACGGCACCACCAAGGAGGCGCTCGGGTGGATCGCCACCACCGCGCGGGCGCACGCGGGTCTGAACCCCGACGCGATCTACCGCGACCCGATGTCGATGGACGACTACATGAACGCGCGGACGATCACGACGCCGTTCGGGCTCTTCGACTGCGACATCCCGTGCGACGGATCGATCGCCGTCGTCCTCTCGGCGATCGACACGGCGCGCGACGCGCCGC
>BTUT01000327.1:0-4229 GCA_045862935.1 Acidimicrobiia bacterium | reverse complement strand
GGGCCACCGACGCCGAGGCACCGGGCGCCGAGACCACCGCCGAGACCCTCGAGACCGAATGACGTACCGCGCGCGGCGACCGGTGCGAGCGGAGCGAGCGCAGGGAGCTCGCCCAGCGAGCGAGCGGCTGCGGGCCGGGTATCCCGCCCCGCAGCGAGTGAGCGAGTAGAGATGGCCAGCGGTCAGGAACGGATCCTCCGTCGGCGGATCCGCAGCATCAACAGCACGAAGAAGATCACGCGGGCGATGGAGCTCATCGCGGCGAGCCGGATCGTGCGTGCCCAGGCCCAGGTGCACGCCGCGGCGCCGTACGCCGACCAGATCACGCAGGTCGTCCGGGACCTCGCCGCAGCCGGCGGAGCGACGAGCAACCCGCTGCTCGAGGTGCCCACCGAGATCCGGCGCGTCGCCCACATCGCGATCGCCGCCGACCGCGGCCTGTGTGGCGGCTACAACTCGTCGATCTTCCGCGCCACCGAAGGCACCATCCGCGAGCACAGCGCGCTCGGGCGCGAGTACGACCTGATCGTCGTGGGCCGCAAGGCGGAGAGCTACTTCCGCTACCGCGACTACCGGATCCGCGCCGCCCTCACGGGGTTCTCCGACCGCCCCACCTACGAGGACGCGCGCGCGATCGCGCAGACCGTCGCGCGACCCTTCCTCGCAGGCGAGATCGATCTCGTGCAGATCGTGTACACGCGGTTCGCGTCGGCCGGGTTCCAGGAGGTCGTCGTCCGCCCACTCATGCCCCTCGACCCGGCGACGTTCGGCGAGGCAGTGGTCAGCGACGGCCCCCGGCCCGACTACGAGTTCGAGCCGAGCCCGGCCGAGATCCTCGACCGGCTGCTCCCGCGCTACGCCGAGGCCCGGGTGTTCGCCGCGCTGCTGAACGCCGCGGCCTCCGAGCACGCGGCGCGCCAGCGGGCGATGAAGGCGGCCACCGACAACGCCGAGGACCTCATCGTCAACCTGACCCGCGTCATGAACCGCGCCCGTCAGGACGCCATCACCACCGAGATCATGGAGGTGGTCGGCGGTGCGGAAGCCCTGCGCCAGGGTGCGCCCGCGCACGCCACGTCCGAGCCCCCCCCCCCCCACGCCGCCTGAGTCGCAACCGAGGAGATCGAAGTGACCGTCACCGTCGAGCCGAGCAGCCAGTCCACCGGCCTCAAGGACGGTCGGGTCGTCGCCATCGCGGGACCCGTCGTCGACGTCGAGTTCCCCCACGACGCGCTCCCCGAGATCAACACCGCGCTCGAGATGGACATCGTGCTCGAGGGCACCACCATCACGGTGGTCGCCGAGGTGGCGCAGCAGATCGGCGAGGGTCGTGTCCGCGTCATCTGCATGAAGCCCACCGACGGCCTCACGCGGGGCACGCTCGTGCGCAACACGGGTCGCGGCATCGCGATGCCCGTGGGCGACGGCGTGCTCGGCCACGTGTTCAACGTCATCGGGGAGCCCCTCGACATCGCGGCCGACCAGCTCAGCGGCATCGAGGACCGCTGGGACATCCACCGGGAGGCGCCCCCGTTCTCCGAGCTCGAGCCCAAGGCGCAGATGTTCGAGACGGGCATCAAGGTCATCGACCTGCTCGAGCCCTACGTCCAGGGCGGCAAGATCGGCCTCTTCGGCGGCGCGGGCGTGGGCAAGACGGTGCTCATCATGGAGATGATCAACCGGGTCGCCACGCAGCACGGTGGGGTCTCGGTGTTCGCGGGCGTGGGGGAGCGCACCCGCGAGGGCACCGACCTGTGGCTGGAGATGCAGGAGTCGGGCGTCATCGACAAGGCCGCACTCGTGTACGGCCAGATGGACGAGCCCCCCGGTGTGCGGCTGCGGGTCGCGCTCAGCGCGCTCACCGTCGCGGAGTACTTCCGTGACGTGAAGGGCCAGGACGTGCTGCTGTTCATCGACAACATCTTCCGGTTCGTGCAGGCCGGCTCCGAGGTGTCGACCCTCCTCGGCCGGATGCCGTCGGCGGTGGGCTACCAGCCGACGCTGGCCGACGAGATGGGCGAGCTCCAGGAGCGGATCACCTCCACGAAGGGTCGGTCGATCACCTCGCTGCAGGCCGTGTACGTGCCCGCCGACGACTACACCGACCCGGCGCCGTTCACCACGTTCACCCACCTCGACGCCACCACCGAGCTGTCCCGTCAGATCGCGGCACTCGGCATCTACCCGGCCGTCGACCCGCTCGCGTCCACGTCGAACATCCTCGCCCCCGAGATCGTGGGCGAGCGCCACTACGCCGTGGCCCGGCGCACCCAGGAGATCCTCCAGCGCTACAAGGAGCTCCAGGACATCATCGCCATCCTCGGTCTCGACGAGCTCTCCGAGGAGGACAAGGTCACGGTGGCCCGCGCCCGCAAGATCCAGCGGTTCCTCTCGCAGCCCTTCTTCGTCGGCGAGGTGTTCACCGGCCTCAAGGGCGTCTACGTCCCGATCCAGGAGTCGGTGGAGAGCTTCGAGGCGCTCTGCGAGGGTGAGCTCGACGACGTGCCCGAGCAGGCGTTCTTCAACGTCGGCGGCGTGGAGAGCGTGCTGGCCAAGGCCAAGCAGCTCCAGGAATCCTGACCGCGGCGCGAGGAGCGAGGAGCGTCTGATGCCGCTGCACGTGGAGATCGTGTCGCCCGAGCGGGTCCTGTACTCGGGTGAGGGCGACATGGTGGTCGCGCGCGCGGCCACCGGTGACATCGCCTTCCTCCCCGGGCACGCCCCGTACCTCGGTGCGCTCGGTGTCGCGGCCGTGCGGGTGTTGCTCCCCCAATCCGGCGAGCAGGCCGCCGCGGTGCACGGCGGCTTCGTGAACGTGAGCGGCGATCACGTGATCGTGCTGAGCGACGTGGCCGAGCTCCCCGAGCAGATCGACGTCGAGCGGGCCCGTGCCGCCGAGGCCCGGGCGCAGGACGCACTGCGCGTCGACGACACCGACGAGGACGCGAAGGCCGCGTTGGCGCGAGCCCGCGTGCGACTCGAGATCGCCGGCGCCGCGGGCTGAGGGCGCACGAGCGCCGGTACCCTCGCCGGGTGCTCCCCCCGCGCCGGTTCTCGACGCGCGCACTCGCGTGCGTGGTGGTCGGGTTCGTCGCGTGGGCCCTCGCCCCGTGGTCCCCGGCTCGCGGTGCCACGGCGCGCGAGCCCGGCCCCTTCCGGGGTCTGGGGGCGTGGGTCGATGCGTTCGACTACGCCCCCGCGTTCCAGAGCGCCTCGGGTCCGGTGGCGGTCACGCCGGACTCGGTCGAGGACATGGCCGCGCTCGGCGCGAAGACGCTGTACCTCCAAGCCGCGATGAACGACTCCCGTTCACCCGGGAAGATCATCGACGAGCGCCTCGTCGGCGAGTTCCTGAGCCGCGCGCACCGTGAGGGCATGGAGGTCGTGGCCTGGTACTACCCGACGTTGACCGACGTGGCGGCAGACCTGGCCCACGTCGAGGCACTGGTCGACTTCCGCCACCGCGGGCAGCGCTTCGACGCGCTCGCCCTCGACATCGAGTCGACGCAGACGGTCCGCGACGTGGACGACCGGAACAGCCGGGTGGTGAAGCTGGCGGCGAAGTCGCGCGAGCTGGTGGGTGACGAGCAGCCGCTCGCGGCGATCGTGTACCCGGCCGTGCAGATCGAGGTGGTGAACCCCACGCTGTGGCCGCGCTTTCCCTACAAGCGCCTCGGGGCCCACGTGGACGTGTGGATGCCCATGGCGTACTGGACCTTCCGCGACGGCGTGCACCGCGATCCGTACGTCTACACCGCGGAGAGCGTCACGCGCCTGCGGGAGAACCTGGGAGACCGGCGCGCGCTGGTCCACCCCATCGGGGGCATCGCCGACGTGACCACGACGAAGGACTACGAGGCGTTCATGCGGGCTGTGCGCGACACGCGCTCGGTCGGCTGGTCGGTCTACGACTTCGCCACCACGATGAGCAGCGCGTGGCCTCGGCTGCGCCCGGGTGCGCTGAGCGCGCCGACCACGACCACCACGGCGGGCGCAGCCGGCTCGACCTCCGCGTCCATCGCCGCCACCGCGAAGGTCTCGTCGTTCGCGACCGGCTCGCACGTCGCGGCGGAGGCCACCGCTTCGCGGTGATCGTACCGTCGGTAGGCTGACTCGGTGCCGGGAGGAGCGGGTGGCCGGGTCGCGAACGCGCTCATCGCGGGCGTGAACAAGGCAGGCACGACGTCGTTGTTCGTCTCGCTCGCGGCGCATCCCGACATCGCGCCGGC
>BTUT01000326.1:0-4251 GCA_045862935.1 Acidimicrobiia bacterium | reverse complement strand
TTCGACCCTCCGGGGGGATGCGGCACCGGCGTACCATCGGGACATGGCCGACCAGTCCCCGAACGCGCCGGTCGAGTTCCACGCGGTCACAGGGATCGACGCCGCCTTCCTCCACACCGAGACCCCGAGCACCCACTGGCACGTGATCGGGGTCTCCGTCGTCGACGACTCGGTCGCGCCGGAGCCCTTCGACGCCGAGCTGTTGCGGCGCGTGCTCGCCGAGCGGATCGGCGACGTGGAGGTGCTGCGCCGTCGTCCGGTCGGCACCGCCGCGCCCCACTGGGTCCACGACGAGGACGTCGACCTCGACGAGCACGTCACGAGCGCCTCGCTGCCCCCGGGCTCCGGTCTCGGCGAGCTCGCCGCGCTCGCCGGGGAGATCGGGAGCACCCCGCTACGCCGCGACCGCCCCCTGTGGGAGTTCACCGTCGTGGACGGCCTCTCCGACGGGCGCAAGGCGATCATCGGCAAGATCCACCATTCGCTCGTGGACGGTGTCGCCGCGGTCGGGGTGCTCGGCGCCATCTTCACTGCGGAGCCCACCGTGCCCCCGCCGCGCGCGGGGCAGGCCACGACCGTCGGGGCCGGGCCGCCGCGTCGCGACTACCTGGCGGCTGCGGCCCGCTCGGTCGCCGACCAGCCCGCGCAGGTCGCGCGGTCGTTCACCCGCATCGTCCGATCGGTCTGGCGGGTGCTCCAGCACCTCCGGGAGCCCGAGAGCACGGCCACACTGCCGCTCACCGCCCCCCGCATGTCGCTCTCGCGCTCGATCACCCCGCGGCGCAGCGCCGCGTTCGCCACGATCTCGATCGACGACGTGAAGGAGGTGCGCCGCGCGTTCGGCGTCACGTTCAACGACGTCGCCATGGCGGTCGCGGCGGGCGCGATCCGGGAGTGGCTCGCCGCCGCGGGCGACCTCCCCGACCGGCCGCTCGTGGCCTCGATCCCCACGTCGGTGCGCACCGAGGAGGGCGCCACGTCGGGCAACGAGGTCTCGACGCTCTTCGGTGCCCTGCCCACGCACGTGGCCGAGCCCGCGGAGCGGGTGCGCTTCCTCGCGGACGAGATGCCCACGGCGAAGGCGTTCCTCGACGAGATCGGGCCCGATGCGCTCCCGACGCTCGCGCTGGTCGCGCCGTGGAACCTCGCCGCGCTGCTGTTCCGCGCCTACTCCGACCTGGGGCTCGCGAGCCGCCTGCCGCCGGCCGTGAACCTCGTGCTCACGAGCGTGCCCGGGCCACCGGTGCCCCTGTACTGCGGGGGCGCCCGGATGGACGCCCTGTTCCCGCTGGGTCCGATCTTCGACGGTGCGGCGCTCAACGTCTCCGTGGTGAGCTACACCGACAAGGTCTGCTTCGGGTTCTTCTCGTGTCCCGACGTGTGCCCACCGATCGAGCAGCTCGCGGACGAGATCCCCACCGCGATCGCGGCGCTCGTCGCCTGCGCCCGCAGCATCCACCTCGACTCCCGAAAGGATCTGGCCATGGACGTGCAAGAGCGCAACCGGCGGGCCCTCGACGCCGTCCAGGAGCGACGCGACGAGTACTACGAGGCGGTGCTCGGCCTCGAGCGCGCGATCGCGCTCGCGGCGGGCGACGACCCGGCTGCCTGGGCGTCACAGGCGGTGAGGGCTTCCGAGGCGATGGCCCAGGTGCTCCGGGATCACGTCGCCGAGACCGAAGCGCCCGGCAGCTTCTACGACGACGTCGTGGAGCGATCACCGAACCTCGCGAAGGCGGCCGAGCGTCTCCGCGGCGAGCACGAGCCCCTCCAGCACACGCTCGACGCGCTGACGGCGGAGCTGCGCACCGTGGGCGACGATGCCGGTGTCGACGCGGCCCGACAGGCCGCGCTCGACGTGATCAAGCAGCTGCTGGCGCACCGACACCGAGGAGCGGATCTCGTCTATGACGCCTACAACGTCGACGTCGCCACCGGCGACTAGCCCCGCACGCTTCACGCTGCGAGGGCGGGCCATCGACCTCGCGAACCGCCTCGGCGAGCGCTTCCTGCGCTGGCTCGACGGCTACTACGGGAAGCACTCGCTGGTGGGGGACCACGCCTTCTTCGACACCGGGGCCTTCCCGTGGGTGCGAGGCATCGAGGCGCAGTGGGAGGCGATCCGCACGGAGCTCGACGACGTGCTCGGCGACCTCGAGCACCTCCCGAACTTCCAGGACATCTCCACCGACCAGTACAGCCTCACCCAGGACGACCGTTGGAAGACCTACTTCCTGTACGGGTACGGCTTCCAGGTCGAGAGCCACCTCGCCCGGTGCCCGCGCGCGGCGGCAGCACTCGCCGGGGTTCCGGGGATGACCACCGCGATGTTCTCGATCTTCGGGCCCCACAAGCGCATCCCCCCGCACGTGGGCCCCTACAAGGGCGTGCTGCGCTACCACCTCGCGCTGAAGGTCCCGGAGCCGGCGAGCGCGTGCGGCATCACCGTCCGTGGCGAGACGCGCCACTGGGAACAGGGCGCGAGCCTCGTCTTCGACGACGTCTGGGAGCACGAGGCCTGGAACGACACCGACGACGTGCGCGTGGTGCTGTTCGTGGACTTCATCCGTCCGATGCGAGCGCCCGCGGCGTGGCTCAACCGCGCCGTTCTGAAGGCGATCGCGTACTCGCCGTTCGTGCAGGACGGCAAGGCCCGTCATCAAGCGTGGGAGAAGCGCTTCGAGGAGCTGCGCCGCCCCACGACCTGAGCCGCGCCTACTCGTCGGGGTCCAGGAGCTGATCGCCGTCGGTGAGGACCTTGCAGAGGATGTCGGCCGCGTCGTCGAGCAGGTCGGGGTCGTGGTCGACCATCAAGCTCAACCGCAGCAGTCCTGCGTTGCCGTGGCTGGCCGGCGGGATCACCGGGTTGCAGAAGATGCCGAGCTCGAGCAGGTCGCGGAACGTGAACACCGTCGAGATGTCGTCGTGGCGCTTCAGGGGGACGGTGACGATCGCGCTCTCGACCGGGTTGGTGCGGATGCCCCGCTCGTGGAGTGCGCCCACCAGGTGCGCCACGTTGTGCTGGAGGCGCGCCGGGCGGTCGGGTTCCTCGCGCAGGATCCGCAGCGCTGCGAGCGCGGCCGCCATCGACGCGGGCACGTTCGACGCGGTGAAGATGAACGGCTCCGAGGTGATCGTGAGCAGCTCGATCGCCTCGCGGCTTCCGATCACGGCACCGCCACAGGATCCGAGGGCCTTCGAGAACGTCACCGTGGTGACGTCGACCCGGTCGAGCACCCCGGTGTGCTCGGCGGCACCGCGTCCGAGCCCACCGATGACGCCGAGCCCGTGGGCCTCGTCGTCGAAGAGGAACGCGTTGGGCGTACGCCGCACCGCGTCGACGATCTCGGGGAGCGGTGCGGTGTCTCCGCGCATCGAGTAGACGCCGTCGACGACCACGCCCTTCACCGACTCGTCGTCGGCCTCGGCGAGGATCGCGGCGAGCTGCTCGGCGTCGTTGTGGCGGAACCGCTTGAGCCGCGCTCCGGAGAGCCGGACGGCGGTCACGAGCGAGTTGTGAGCCTCCTTGTCGACGATCGCGAGGTCGGAGCGGCCGAGGAACCCCGAGATGCCGCAGAGGTTCGCGACGTAGCCCGTGGGGAAGACCAGCGCGGCCTCGGCGCCGTAGAAGTCGGCGAGCTCGGCCTCGAGGTCCCGGTGGAGGGGGAGCGTGCCGTTGAGCAGCCGTGAGCCGGTGACCCCGGTACCGAACCGCGCGGTCGCGGCCTGCGCGGCAGCCACCACGTCGGGGTGGTACGAGAGCGAGAGGTAGTTGTTGGACCCGAAATTGATGACCTCGCGGCCCTCGATCGTGATCCGCGGCGTGGCTGCGCTCTCCACCGTCTTGTAGTAGGGCCAGAGCTGCTCGGCCTTGGCGAGTCGGTACGGCTCGATCCGAGGAAACGCCTCGAGCCGTTCGCGGAACACGCTCATCCAGCCCCCACTTGCGCGACTCGCCCGACGGGTCACCCGAGGCTAACCCGGATCCGCCCCGGGAGCGCACTTTCCCGATCCCGTCGCGACCTCCGCGTCGATGGCGTGGAGCCCGGCGGCGGCCGGATCCTCCACGATCCGCTTGAAGTGCTGGATCGAGCGCCACGCGGTGAACCCGTCCTCGACCCGCTCGTCGAACGAGAACGTCACCCGCATCGTGCGCCGCCGGTCGGGGCCGCTGGTCGGGGACCCCGGGTCAGTCGTGGGCCGACCGAGCACGCAGAAGACCCCGGTGGTGCCGTACTCGTAGAGGTGGTG
>BTUT01000325.1:0-4283 GCA_045862935.1 Acidimicrobiia bacterium | reverse complement strand
CCACAGGATCCCGACGGCGGCCACGATGACGCCGACCGACCCGAGGGCGTCGGCGAGCATGTGCACGAACGCGCCGCGCATGTTGAGGTCGCGTCCCCGGGCTCGCGCCAGCACGAACGCGCTGCCCGCGTTGACGGCGAGGCCCAGGACCGCGACCACGAGCAGGCCACCGCCGGCGACCTCCGGCGGGTCGCCGATGCGGTGCGCGGCCTCGTAGAAGATCCAGATCGCGGCGGCGATCACGAGCACACCGTTCGCGAGGCCACCGAGCGCTTCGGCCCGCCGCAACCCGAATGTGCGCCGCGGCGACGCGGGACGTACGGCGAGCGCTTGGGCGATCAGGGCGATCACGAGTCCCACGACATCGGTGGACATGTGCGCCGCGTCCGCCAACAGGGCCAGCGAGTTGAAGGCGATCCCACCGACCACCTCGACGACGAGGTAGACACCGTTCGCAGCGAGGGCGATCCACAGCGCCCGCCGCGCCCGGCGATCCGTGCCCTTGGAGGGCGTCGCGTGCGCGTGCCCGGCGTGGCTCACGGCCGACCACCAGCTTCCGGATCCAACACGCGGGCGAGGTCGTCGGGGATCGGCATCGGTTGGCGGGCAGGCACGTCCGCCGTACCCGTGTTCCCTACCGGATACCGGCCCGTCCACGACGCCGGAGCGGCCACGACCAACCGCAGCAGCTGCCCCAGCACCTCGCGCCGGTCACGCTCGCGCCACCCCCTGACGAGCATGGCCCAGTGGACGCGCGTGTGGGGCCCGGCCCACGGCTGCGACAGCACGTGGGCCGCCTTCAGCGCGGCCCAGCCTTCCGGACCGGCGACAGCTCGGCCCCGACCCAGCTCAGCTTGGTACCGCTCGCGAACCCTGGTTGGCATCGGGGCGGTCATCTCGAACCTGCCGCGAGCTCGCTCGGGTGTCGGTCCGTCGGCGCTCCCGACGCACCCCGGACCCGACGTGAAGGATTGGATCCCCTGGTGGGAATCGCAGGGATCTTCCCTGCGAGAATCGCCGCGTGATCGTTCGACGCTGCGTTCGATGGCACCGCGTGTTGGTGGCCATCGCGGTGATCGCGATCGGCGCCTTCGCAACGGTGGTGCCAGCAACAGCGCACAGCGAGACCGGGGTCCTCGGGATCGAGGTGACTCCCGGCGCCAGCCCACGCACTGCGAACGTTCGTGTCCTGCTCGAGTTCTCCGGCGACCGTCACGTCGTGCCGGGCGCCTCGGTCGTCGCGGCCGCCACGGGTCCCAACGGCGCAGTCGTTCCCGAGACGCCGATGACCGATCGCGGGGATGGCCGCTACGAGGTTACCCTCACGATGCCCGTGCCCGGCACTTGGACGGTGACCGCGACGGCCGTCGATCCGGCGGGCACGGCGACTTCGACGGTCGTGGTGACCGACGAGTCGCCACCCACGACGACGTCGACGCCCCGTCCGACCGACGCGCCGGAATCGTCGAGCGAACGCGCCGACGCCCCGGACGAGGACAGTGGGAATGGCGACAATGGCAGTTTGGGTCTGGTGCTGATCGGCGTGATCGCGGTCGTTGTGGTCGCGGTCGGGGGTGTGGTGATCGCTCGCCGACGCGGCTGAGCACGTCAGGGACCCGTCCGCGGAGCCCCGGTAGAGCACCTGCCGCTGCATCTTTCGACCTACGACTGTCATCTCGTCTCCCGTCGTCCAGGATGTCAGGTCAGGAGCAGCCCGAGGGTGCCGAGCAGGTTGAAGCCCACGTGCAGGAGGACCGGCCGTGCCAGATCGCCGTGCCGGGCGGCCGCGGCACCAGCTACGAGGCCGAGCAGCATCACGCCGGGGACCACGTAGATCGCGCCCGGGTCCGCCACCACGTGGATCCCGGCGAAGACTGTTGCCGACGCGAACACGGCCACGGGGACCGACCAGCGCCGCTGGAGCCCCCGGAGCAGGGCGCCCCGGAAGAGCAGCTCCTCGACGGGGGGCGCGAGGACGACGACACCCAGCGCGAAGAGCAACCGACCGATCCCATTCGCGTCCTGCAGGGACCGCGATACCTGCTGCGCGGGGTCGTCGAGATCGGCGACCGCACTCACCGGCACCACGAGGGCTTGGGCCGCGACCGACACCGCGACCCCCGCCAGGACCCAGGCGGCGGCAGCAGCGGGCGTGATCCGCTGCAGCGGCCAGACCAGACCGAAGTCGCGGTGCAGCGATGCCTGTCCCTTGACGTGGGAGATCACCGTGAGCGAGGCCACGACTCCGATGCTCTGGAAGACGAGCGCCGCCAAGAGGTAGCCGGTCGGCTGGTCGGCTGCTCCGTTGCCCGTGTTCGCGAAGGGGAGCGCGAGCAGCGAGGCTGCGATGCCGGCGAACCATGCGATCGCCACGTCGGGCAGTCCCCATCGGATCCGGTTGCCGTTCGCGCGGGGTGGGTTCTCCGGATGTGCCGTCAGAGGACTTCTCGTTCGTAGCGTACGACGGCTCGGATCTCCTCGTCGGTGAGCAGGTTGGCGAAGCCCGGCATGATCCCCTTGCCGCTCTCGACGAAGTTGATCTGATCCTCGATGTCGGGGAAGCGATCGGCGACGCGTCCCGCCAGGCGCGGGCCGATGTTGCCCTGTCCGCTGGCTCCGTGACATCGGGCGCAGCTCCCCACGTAGACACCACGACCGGCCACCAGCTGGCGATCGTCGGCCTGACGTCCCTCGGGATACGGCGACGACCCTCCTGCACTCCGCGATCCGTCCCCGCCACCGCAGCCCGCGAGCACCAGCGTCGCGACTAGGACAGCGGCGCCCAGCAACACCGCGGTCCTGCTCGAGCATCTCGTTCGCACAACGGGCCGGGCTCCCGACGGATACATGACTCACATCCCGTTCGGCACCGACGAGTCGTCCGCCGCGCTGGTCGGCGAGACCGCGGCCTCACGCACACGCCGCGCGCGTCGGTGCGCACGCAGCAGTGGGACCACGATGAGCGACACCGGCACGGCAACGAACAGCACGAAGCGGATGTCTTCCACCACCAGGGCAATCCCTCCGGGTACGTCGAGGGTACGTCGACGATCAACGACACCTTGTAGTGCTGAGTCGCGGGATACTACAGTGTGTTGGTGCCGCACACGGGTGCGGCACTCGGCATTTCGGAGCTCTTCGGAGGATCACGCTTGCCCTCGTATCGGATGCGGCGCCTCGCAGCCGCCCTGGTCATCGCGACGACCGCGTTCGCAGCACAACCAGCTGCCGCCGACACCGCGAGCGAGCTCGAAGAGGCCCGGGCCAAAGTTGCGGCCGCACAGGCGGAGGCGAACTTCGTTGCCGCAGAGATCAGCGAAGCGCAGGCCCGGTTCGAGTCGATCACTGCTCGGATCGGCGACCTGCAGATCACCGCGTCGAACCTCCGCGCGCGCGTCGTTGAGCTCCAGACGGTCGTCAGGCAACGGGCCGTTGCCGCCTACGTGCATGGTGCGAACGGCAACCTTGGTCTCGTCATGTCGGCCGGTGATGTCGTCACCGCCGTTCGGCGCAAGCAGCTGCTCGATCGTGCGAACGCCTCCAACCTCGATGACGTCGAGGCGTTGAACGTCCTGCGCGAGGATCTCGCTCGTGAAGAAGCGGAGCTGAGCGACCAGCGCGCCGCGCAGATGCGCGTGAGGCAGGCACTCGACGACAAGCGCGAGGTCGTGGAGGAGAACCTCGCGACGGTGTCCCAGGCTCGCGACGAGCTCATCGCACGTCTCGAGCGCGAACGTGCGGCCGCCGCGGCCGCCGAGCTGGCACGGCTCCAGGCCCAGCGGGCCGCGAGCCAGGTTCGCAGCGACGGCGGTGGAGGAGCCGGCCAGGTGATCACCAACCCCGGCGGCGGGTCGTTCCAGTGCCCCCTGGCGGGCTCGGCGTACAGCGCCAACTACGGTCCGCGCGGGGGCGGCTTCCACTACGGGATCGACATGCTCGCGTCGAGCGGCGTTCCAGAGGTCGCCGTGAAATCCGGGACGGTCAGCTACGTGCCCATGGGCGGCGCGGGCGGCAACGAGGCCTATCTCGCGGCCGACGACGGCAACGTCTACTACTACGCCCACATGTCGGCGTTCGTCGGGCCACCGCGGCGGGTCCTGCAGGGTGAGGTCATTGGGCTCGTCGGTTCGACCGGGAACTCCAGCACGCCGCACTTGCACTTCGAGATCCGGATCGGAGGTCCCAACGGGCAGCGGATCGATCCGTTCCCGTCGCTCCAAGCCGCAGGATGCTGACGTGGCCGAACCTCGGAGCACCTGGGTATCGTCCGGGCACGAACCGGA
>BTUT01000324.1:0-4288 GCA_045862935.1 Acidimicrobiia bacterium | reverse complement strand
GCCTCGACAAGCTCTCGGAACTGGTCGACCTCCTCGACGACGAGAGCGGCGGCCTGCTTGGTCTGGGGTGTCAGCTCGTCGCGGCGCGCCTCGAGCACCGAAGCCGCGGCGGCAAGCGTGGTCAACGGACTCCGGAGCTCGTGGCTCACGTCGCCGGCGAACCGGGCGTCTCGCTCGAGCCGCTCGGTGAGGGCGTCGACCATCGTGTTGAACGACGTCGCCATGCGAGCGAGGTCGCGGTCGGCGGGCAGGTCCAGGCGCGCGGCGAGGTCCCCGCCGGCGATGGAGGCGGCCGCGGAGCTCACGTCGCCAACGGGGCGCAGGACGCGTCGGCTCGCCCACAGCCCGAGCAGGCCCGCCGCGATCGGTGTGAGCAGCACGCAGGCCAGGAGCACGTTCCGCAACACGACGAGCGTGCTCTCGAGCTCGTTCAGCGAGAACGACTCGACGTAGACACCGCCGGCCGCCGTGACGGGGACACCGATCACGAACCGGCGCTCACCGACCAGCTCGAGCCGCTGATGGACCGCGACACCCCGGCGCGCGAGGTCGACGAACTGGGCCGGGAGGGCTCGAGGGCCGATCCCGACCGTGGTTCCGTACCACTGGCCGTCGCGTACGAAGGCGGCCTGGGATCGGGGTGAGAGCTCGAGGAGATCGAGCACCTGGCTCGGCTCGCCGGAGCGGTCCACGAGTGCATCGCGAACCAGGCGCGCGTTGAGGAACGCCTGCCGCGTTGCCGACCGTTCGCGCTGTTGGAGAAGATAGTGCTGCGCGAGGAGATAGGTGACCACCGAAACCGCCAGCACCACGACCATGCTGAGCACCGCGAAGGCCACCGTCACCCTGACGCGCAGCCCGACTCGCGACTCCCGCCCCGGGCGTCGCCTCGGTGCTGCGGTCGCCATCACATCTCGAACTTGTAGCCCAGACCCCGAGCTGTCACCACGTGCTCCGGGTTCGCCGGGTCGTCCTCGATCTTGGTGCGCAAGCGCCGGATGTGCGCGTCGACGAGTCGTGAGTCGCCGAAGTAGTCGTAGCCCCAGACCCGCCCGAGCAGCTGTTCGCGAGTCAGGATCATGTTCGGGTGCGCGACCAGCTCGCAGAGCAGGCGGAACTCGGTCCGCGTCAGCGTGACCGGCTCACCGGCGCGCCGGACCACACCCGCATCCGGGATCACTTCGAGCGTGCCCGCCACGATGCCATCGGGGGTCGATGACGGCCGCGCGCGTCGAAGGAGCGCTCGGAGCCGGGCCGCGAGCTCCTTCACCTCGAACGGCTTCGTGACGTAGTCGTCAGCGCCGCACTCGAGACCGGCCACGATGTCGTGGGTGTCGGTCTTGGCGGTGAGCATCACGATCGGGACGTCGCTTCTCC
This sequence comes from Acidimicrobiia bacterium, assembly GCA_045862935.1. Lineage (GTDB taxonomy): Bacteria > Actinomycetota > Acidimicrobiia > IMCC26256 > PALSA-555 > CAIUKV01. The sequence continues at coordinate 2,911 of BTUT01000324.1, read as the reverse complement.
GGCGAAGCTCACGACACACCTCGAAGCCGCTCATTCCGGGCAGCATCAGGTCGAGCAGCACGATGTCGAAGCGGCTCTCGTGGAACTTCGCGAGCGCCGTCTCGCCGTCGTCCACGCCGGTGACGCGGTAGCGCTCCTCCTCGAGAGCCAGCGCGAGCGCATCGAGGATCCGCCGATCGTCCTCGATCGCCAACACGCGCAACGTCACATCCGTCATCATGCCAATCCCCGCAGATCACAGTGTGTCGGCTCGTGCGCGCGTCGTCAGCGTGCGGAACGGATGCCTCGATCCGGGCAGCCGCCGCGGAACCGGAACACGATGCCCTGCCCGATCCGCGCACATTCGGCGAGCGCGCTGACCGCGTCGGGGCTCATCGCGTTCACGGAGCGCAGGTCGACCTCGACCGCCGGTGCGTGGGCGAGCGCGGCGATCACCGCCGCGCGGAGGTCGGCAACGTCACGCGCATCGAGCGCGCCAGAGACGGTGATGACGCTGCCGACCTCCGTCACGGTGTGGCCCCCCGAGAGGTCATGGCCGAACCCCGCGGACGTGGCGCGCGCGGGGCCGCACGCGGACTCGACGGGAGTGTGACCAGGGCACCGGCGCGCCGCATCTGGTGCACGATCCGCGGAACTCCGCGGACCGTGCGTGCCTGCGCGAGGTCCAAGTGGATCCGGCGGGCGCGCTTCATGGTCAAGAGCGCGGCTCTGGCGACCTCGTCCAGGAGCTGCACGCCGCGTGCGTCGAGCGTGCCTCGGACCCGCAGCACGATGCCGGGGTCGTCCGTCTGCACCGAGATCATGGTGGGGCCGGTGGTGCGGGCCTCGGGCGTCTCCACGCCGTCGAGTCTCCGGGATCCGTGTTGCGGTTCTGTGACGGGAGCTTGCCGGTTGCGTGCTCGTGGAGCGACGTGCGGGGGACGATGGCCGGGGCTCGGTCGCGAGGACTTGGAGTGCCGGTCGACCTGGAATGCCGCTGGGGGAACGACCGTGATCAGCTCGACCGCGAACCCTCCATCCGGAGGTGGCGCCCGCCGTCGGTGAGACGGATGACGGCCTCTCCGTCGAGCAGCCGGCGCAGCTCACGGCCCGCGAGCTGCGCCCGCCATCCGTCGTCGAGCCGACTCGGTCGTCCGTAGACGAGGTCCTTCACGTCGTCGCGGGTGGCGAGCAGCTTCTTGTCGATCCGCTCCGACGTGGCGAGCTCGGAGACCCACGCCGCGAGGAGCGCGACGGCAGCGTCGAGCTCGGGAACATCGTCGCGCCGAGGCGGGCGGCGGAGCTCCGACTCGTCCATCGCGCGCCCTGCCTCGACGGCGTCGAGGAGCTCGCGGGCCACGGCCGCGGGCATGCCCGAGACGCCGCGCAGCGCGCGAACCTCGTCGGTGCTGCGCGGCGCGCGTCCGATCACGGCCGCCAGCGCGAGGTCCGAGAGCACGAACCGCGGGGGGATGTCGAGCCGCTGGGCTCGGCGCTCGCGCCATGCTCCGACCGCCTGCGCGACGAGTGCCTTCTCGGCGCGCAGGGTGGACGCCCCCTTGACGCGCCACCAGGCGGTGTCCGGATCGGTGATCCGGGGCACAGAGGTTCGCAGCACCTCGCACTCCGCTGTGGCCCAGGCTTCGCGGCCGAGCGCCTCGAGTCGGTTGCGCAGCTCCGCGGCGAGGTGCAGCAGGTACGCGACGTCGAGCGCCGCGTACCTGCGCACACCGGTGGCAAGGGGACGCGCTGCCCAGTCGGTGAGCTGCTCTCCCTTGTCGAGGCGGACGCCGAGCAGGACCGACACGAGTGACGCGAGCGACGGGCTCCCGAGGCCTACGAAGCCAGCCGCGAGTTGCACGTCGAAGAGCCCCGCGGGGCGCGCGCCGACTGCCCGGTCGAGGATCGGGAGATCGCTGACGCCCGCGTGCGTCACCATCGTCGCGGGCGCGTGGAGCACGTCGGTGAGCGCGCGCACGTCACAGGCGAACGGGTCGACGAGCGCGATGCCCCCCGACCAGGAGATCTGCACCAGGCACAGGCGCGGCCAGTACGTCCGCTCGGCCAGGAACTCGGTGTCGAGGCCGTACGCGGGCTCGTCGAGGAGCACCTTCACGAGCTCGGCGAGCGAGTGGTCGTCGTCGACCCAGCGGGTGGGGAGCTCGGGGGTGGCGCTCACGGCCGCATCCTGGCACCGCGGGTTGCGCCGGCGTCGACCCGGCCGAAGTGGCCGCGGGATCGTGGCGATGGTGGGGGTCGGCGGTGCCGTGCCACCATGCCGCGCCGTGCGGGTCGATCGACGAGCACTCGAGGGGGCCGAGATGGACGAGCTGGCGGACCGTGGTGCGGTGGTCGTCGGTGGCGGGAGCGGCATCGGGCGGGGCATCGCGCTCGCGCTCGCGGCGGAGGGCATGCGCGTCCTCGTGGGTGACATCGAGCCGGCCGGCGCGGCCTCGGTCCGCGAGGAGATCGTCGGTCGCGGTGGCCGGGCCCACCACGCGACCGTCGACGCCACCGACGCGGCATCGCTCGCGACGCTCGCCCGCGTCGCACGCGACACCGTCGGCGACGTCGCAGTGCTCGTCCACACCGTGGGGGTGGTGGCCGACACGCCGCTCGGGTCCGCGAGCGAGGCAGAGTGGGCATGGTTCACGGAGTTCCACCTGATGTCCGCGGTGCGGACGGTGAACGCGTTCCTCCCGGGAATCCGGGCGCACGGCGTGCCCGCGCACATCGTCATCACGTCGTCGTTGGCCGGGCTCGTCGCGCTGTCGCCGGAGCTGACCGGAGGCGTGAACACCGGGCTCTACACGGTGATGAAGCACGCCATCGTCGGCTACGGCGAGATGCTCCGACACGAGCTCGCGGCCGACGGCATCGGCGTCTCGGTGCTCTGCCCCGGGTTGGTCGAGAGCAACCTCGGTGCCACCTC
>BTUT01000323.1:0-4292 GCA_045862935.1 Acidimicrobiia bacterium | reverse complement strand
GGTCTGCTGGTTGGGGGTCTGCTGGTTGGGGGTCTGCTGGTTGGGGGTCTGGCGGTTCGGCGCCTGCTGGTTCGGCCCGCCGGGGATGGTCGGGAACACCGGGGAGCCCGGGACCTGGTTGGGGTTCGCGTTGCCGGGGACCTGGGGTGCGGCGGATGCGCCGGCGTTCGAGCCGTCGTTGCCGGAGTCGCCGATGGCGTAGCCGATGCCGAACATCACCACCGCGCCGACGACGGCCGCGACCGTCGCCAGGAGCCACATCGGCACGGCGACGGCTTTGCGTTCCCGAGCAGCCGCGGCGACGGGCGCAGCCGGTGCCGCTGCGGCGGTCGCGGTCGGGGCCGCGACCGGCATCGGCTCGGTGGGCTCCGTTGTCGCGGTCGGGGCGGGCGCCCCGGGGGCGCCAACCGCCCCCGGTGGGACAGGTGCTCCGGCCGCGGCCGGTTCGGGCGGTCCGGCGACAGTCATGGGCTCCGTGGGGGGCACGTCGGCGAGGGGGGCCGCGGGCGGTGCGGTCGCGGCTTCGGGAGCGGGGGCCGCGGGCGGTGCGGTCGCGGCTTCGGGAGCGTCGGGCGGGTTGGCGCCGGAAGCCTCGGGGGTGGCGTCTTCGGCGCTGGGGGTGTCGTCGCTCACGGTCAGTCCTCCTCGGTCGCGAGCACAACGACTCTGCCCGCTCCGCGGTTCCGCGCGAGCGCGGAGGCTGTGAGCGCTCTCAGGGGATGCGCACCGGCTTGGTCACCGAGACCGTGCCCCCGTGGAAGTAGAGGCTGCGGCCGGCGACGCCGCCGACCACGAACACCTGGAAGCACTCCGGACTCGGGTACAGCGACACCTCGGCGTCCGGGTTCTCGAGCAGCCACTCGAGCTCGGGGTGCGACGCCGCGAACAGGGGCATGGGCTTGTTGACCATCGCGGTGCGAAACGGCAACCGGCTCTGGCGGTGCAGCGCTTGCTTGATGTCGTCGATGGTCCACCCGGCATTCGCGAACGCCTCCGCATGCTCGGGGCACATCATGATCACGTTGTGGTACACGCCGTTGAACGGGTAGCCGGCCGACGGATCGGCGGGCTCCTTCACCAGCCACACCCCCGGGCTCGGTGAGCCGGCGACGTTGCGGGTGACCGTCGCGTAGCTCTCCACGAGCAGCTCGGGATCGTGGTTCTGGAAGTCGAACAGCTCGCACACGCCGTAGGGAACGTTGACGGTGACCGTGGACTCGCCGGCGGAGAAGCCCTCCGTGACCCGGAACGGCGCCCACGGGTTCCGGGCCTCGTTCTCGGCGACGCACGCACTGAACTTCATCGACGAGCCGATGGTGTCCATGTCGCTGATGCCCGGATACGAGTGGCCCACGTTCATCATGAGCAGCCGCAGCGTGCGGCCGATCGCGACGTTCACCGCGGACACCGATCCCGGGCCGAGCGCGCACACACCGTGGTTCATGCCGATCGCGTCGGCGACCGGCCCGCTCACCATCACGATCGGAGCCTGGGGACCGGTCGACATCGCGAAGGTGCGCAACCCGATCGTGTCGTCGAGCACACACTCGGCCATCGCGAGGATCACCGGCATCGCGTCCGGTCGCGCACCCGCCATGACGGCGTTCGCGGCGATCTTCTCGACCGTACCGAGGCCCATGCCCGGCGCGAACACCCCCACGACTTCGTCAGCCGCGCGTCCGGACGCGGCCACCATCGCGTCGACCTTCTCGCGTGTCGGTGGGACGAGCGGCAGGCCGTCGCTCCAGCCGTTGGCCACGAACTGTGCGTTCATCGCGTCGAAGCACGCGAGCAGGTCGTCGCCCTCGAAGGCGATCGACTCGTCGGCGCACAGCGTGAGGTGCTCGAAGACCGGCCGCGCGCGCTCCGCGGTCGGCGTGGTGGTGAGTCCCTCGATGACGCTGGGGATCGCGTCGTCGACCATCTGCGCGATGCGCACCGGGTCGCCGTTGGTGAACGGCAGCGGCGCCACGGCGAACGGGAGGTCGGGGCAGCCGAACACCTCGGCACTGAACCGCGCGTCCTCCTCGAAGCCCACCGCCACCCACGACACCGTGGGCAGCCCTCGCTCCTCGAACGCGGCCATCTCACGCATGAGCCACGACGTGCACGATCCGCAGTCGGCCGTCGTACCCACGAGCACGTCGCACTCGGCGAGGATCCGCTGCTTCAGCGGCTCCGACGCGTAGCGCGTGAGGCCGCCCTTGTCGCCGAGGTAGGTGTGGAACGTCGCGCCGTCGTAGAGCTTGGCCAGCGCGTCCTGGGTGCGAGCCAGCGCGACGTCGCCCTGGTTCTTGCCGTTCCAGAAGAGGCCGATCCGCAAGCCGTCGAGCGTGACGGGCCGCCCGGCGAGCGGGAAGGCCACGGCGGTGGGCGTGTCGCCCTGGGGGATGGCGACAGGGTTGACGATCGTGAGTCGAGCGGTCACGGTGTCCACCTTATGCGCAGGTTCCGCTTCGGGCTGCAGGGCCCTCCCACGGTGTCCGGGCCCTCGTGGGCCGAGCTCGTGCACCGGGCCGAGGGCCAGGGCTACGACGTGGTGTCGATGGCCGACCACTTCGACGGCCGCGCGGCACCGCTCGTCGCGCTCGCGTACGCGGCGGCACTCACCGACCGGATCCACCTCACCAGCGCGGTGCTCGGCGTCGACTTCCGCAACCCGGTGGTGCTCGCACAGGAGGTCGCCACACTCGACGAGCTCTCACAGGGCCGTATGGAGCTGGGCATCGGTGCGGGCTGGCGGCGCGCCGACTACGACGCCCTCGGGGTCGTGTTCGATGCTGCGCCGACCCGCATCGACCGGCTGGCCGCCGCGCTGGTGGAGCTGCGTGGCGCCCTCCGGCCGGGGCTGCCGATCATGGTCGGCGGCGGAGGGCGCCGGATCCTCACGCTCGCGGCGCAGCACGCCGACATCGTGAGCTTCGTGCCCGCGAACCGTGGTGGTGTCTCGGACCCGTGGACCGAGGAGGCGACCGTCGCGGGCTTCGCGGCCAAGGTGGACCTGGTGCGGGAGGCGGCGGGCGACCGCGCCGAGCAGCTCGAGCTCCACACACGCGTGTGGGCGACCCCGCGCGACGGCGTCGAGCGTCTCGGTCGCGACGACGTGCACGCGTCGCCGATGGTGTTCCTGCAGCCGGCGCTGGCCATGGCCGACAAGCTGCTGGGGCTGCGGGACGAGCTCGGCCTGTCCTACCTCACGGTGAGCGCCCCGTTTGCCGACGACTTCGCGCCGGTCATCGAGCTGCTGCGCGACCGGTGAGACGTCGTGCCTCGGCGGCGAGCGCGACCTTGTCGACCTTGGGCACGGTGGTGAGGGGGAGCGCGTCGACCACCCAGATCGCGCGCGGCACCTTGTAGGACGCCAGCCGCTCCCGCGCCCACGCCACCAGGCGATCGGGGCCGTCGTCGGCGTGGGCATCCTCGTCCGAGCCGGTCGCGGATCCGGCCGCCGTCCCGGCTCCGGCCCCCGTCCCGGCCGCGGATTCGCGGACGACGAACGCCACCGGGACCTCGCCGAGCCGGTCGTCGGGCACGCCGACGACCGCGGCCTGCGCCACCGCGGGGTGCTCGGTGAGCACGCGCTCGATCTCGGCGGGGTACGCGTTGAACCCACCGACGATCACCATGTCGGTGCGCCGGTCGCAGATCGCGAGGTTGCCGCGGTCGTCGAGGTAGCCGATGTCGCCGGTGGCCAGCCATCCCGCCGCGTCGATCACCTCGGCGGTGGCGACCGGATCGTCGAGGTAGCCGCGCATCACGCCCGTGCCCCGCACCTGGATCTCGCCGTGCTCCGGGCTGGGGAGCGCCGAGCCGCGGTCGTCGACGATGCGCACCTCGACGCCGGGGACCGGCCGTCCGGAGGTGGTGGTGACGAGCGCGAGCGGATCGTCGGCGCGGGTGATCGTGCAGACGCCGGTGGCCTCGGTGAGCCCGTAGCCGGCGTGGACGGCGTCGAGTCGCAGTGTCTCCCGCATGCGCACGACCAGCGCCGGCGGGATGTTCGCGGAGCCGGTCACCGCGACCCGCACCGAGTCGGGCGCGGGCTCTCCCTCGGCGACGCTCGCGTCGATCGCGTCGAGGAGGCCGCGGAACATGGCGGGCGGCCCTTGCAGGAAGGTGAACCCGTCGGCCCGTAACCGCGCGCGGAGGCGTCCGGGGTCGAAGCGGGCGATCGGGTACGCGGTCGCACCCGCGCAGAGGCATGCCAGCAGGCCGGTCTTGTGTCCGCCGATGTGCGAGCACGGGTTGATGATCGGGTACCGGTCACCGCGTCGCAGGCCCACGACGCGCCC
>BTUT01000322.1:0-4298 GCA_045862935.1 Acidimicrobiia bacterium | reverse complement strand
CAGCGGTGTCGAGACGTTCACCGGCTCCGGCCACAAGGATCCCCGCAAGGTCCGCAGGTTCATCGAGACCGCACGTGCCGTCGGAGCGGAGGTCGAGGCCGACGGCTGGGCGCCGCCGGAGCGGGTCGACGGCGACGACGCTCCCTACGATTGGGCCTTCGACGAGCCGCGGGCGCGCGCCACCCGATCACGCGCGTCCCGGGGAGCGGATTCCCACGACGAGTGAGCGAGACATGACGGCGACCGACGAGCCGGGAGCCGGGCCGCGCCCCATGGCCGCCGGCCCGAGCGACCCCGCAGCCGCGCCGGCTCGTGGCGCGCCGGTCGTGCTCGGGCCACCTGGGCCGACGCCGTCGGCCCGCGGGCGATTCGGGGACGTCGGGGGCCAGTACGTACCCGAGACCCTCGTGCCCGCGCTCGACCAGCTCGAGCGTGCGTTCACCGCCGCGTGGGGGTCGTCGGCCTTTCGCGCCGAGCTCGCCGACCTGCTGTCGTCCTACGCCGGGCGACCGACCCCGGTCACCGAGTGCCGCAACCTCTCGGATCGGCTCGGCGTGCGGGTGCTGCTCAAGCGCGAGGACCTCACGCACACGGGCTCGCACAAGATCAACAACGTGCTCGGCCAGGCCCTGCTCACCCGGCAGATGGGCAAGAAGCGCGTGATCGCCGAGACCGGTGCCGGTCAGCACGGCGTCGCCACCGCGACGGCGTGCGCGCTCTTCGACCTCGACTGCACGGTGTTCATGGGCGCCGTCGACGTCGAGCGCCAGGCGCTGAACGTCTGGCGCATGGAGCTGCTCGGCGCCGAGGTCGTGCCGGTGCAGTCGGGCAGCCGCACGTTGAAGGACGCGGTCAACGACGCGCTGCGCGACTGGGTGGCGTCGGTGGAGACCACGCACTACTGCATCGGCTCCGTGGTCGGCCCCCACCCGTACCCGTGGATGGTCCGCGAGTTCCAGCGGGTCGTCGGCGACGAGGCGCGTGAGCAGTGCCGGGCGATCCTGGGCGGTGACCCGGACGTCGTCGTCGCGTGCGTGGGTGGCGGGTCGAACGCGATCGGCACGTTCACCGGGTTCGTCGACACCCGGGCCCGCCTCGTCGGCGTCGAAGCCGGAGGCCTCGGTCTCGAGAGCGGCCGGCACGGCGCGTCGGTGACCCGGGGCGTTCCCGGGATCCTCCACGGCGCGCGGTCCCTGCTGCTCCAGGACGAAGACGGTCAGATCCTCGAGGCCCACTCGATCAGTGCCGGGCTCGACTATCCGGGGGTGGGTCCCGAGCACGCGTCGCTCGCGGCCACCGGCCGGGCCGAGTACGTCTCGGCCGACGACGACGTGGCGCTCGAGGGGTTCCGGCTGCTGTCGGTGAGCGAGGGCATCGTGCCCGCGCTCGAGTCGGCGCACGCGATCGGCTGGCTCGCCCGCGCCGCGGGCCGAGAGGTCCCCCGTGGGTCGACGGTGCTCGTCACGTTGTCGGGTCGGGGCGACAAGGACGCTGCACAGGTGGCCGAGATCCTGCGGGTGCGCGGGGCGTGAACCTCGAGGCGCACCTCCGAGCGCGCCGCGAGGCAGGCGCCAAGCTGCTGGTGCCGTACGTCACCGGCGGGCTCGGCTCCACCTGGACCGACGTCGTGCGGGCGGTGGTCGACGCCGGTGCGGACGCGGTGGAGATCGGCATCCCGTTCTCGGATCCGGTGATGGACGGTCCCACGATCCAGGCCGCGTCGCAGCAGGCCCTCGCCGCGGGCGCCACCCCCAGATCGATCCTCGCCGAGGCGCGCACGCTCGACGTGGGCGTGCCCCTCGCCGTCATGACCTACTGCAACCTCGTGTTCCACGCGGGTTGCGTGCGCTTCGCCGAGGCCCTGCGCGACGCGGGGGTTGCCGGCGCGATCCTGCCCGATCTCCCGCTCGGTGAGATCGGCGAGTGGGCCGGCGCCGCCGACGATGCCGGTGTGGAGACCGTGATGCTCGTGGCTCCCAACACCCCCGACGAGCGTGTGCGCGCGATCGCCGAGCGCTCCCGCGGGTTCCTCTACGGCGTGTCGCTCATGGGGATCACCGGTGAGCGCGCCACGCTCGCGACCCAGGCCACGGCCGTCGCGGCACGCGCCAAGGCGGTCACGGACCTGCCCGTGCTCCTCGGGGTGGGGATCTCCACTCCCGAGCAGGCAGTCGAGGCGAGTGCCGTGGCCGACGGCGTCGTGGTCGGCAGCGCCCTCGTCGCGCGCCTCGTCGCCGGCGGCGGTCCGGACGACGCGCACGCGCTCGTGGCGAGCTTCCGGCGTGCACTCGACGACGGGGAGATCCGTGACGCAACGAGCCCGATCTCGGGGGAGGGGAGCGACGCGTGAGCCGATCCTTGGGTGACGAGCACTGCGATCTCTGCGAGGCGGCCCGCATCACGCCCTGGTACCACGAGGACGAGGTGTGCTGGATCGCCGAGTGCGAGATCTGCGCGGTGCCGATGGTGGTGTGGCGGGGTCACGGCACCGATCCGCCGGCGCACGAGCTCGAGCACATGCACGCGCGCCTGGCCGAGGTCGTGGAGGTCCACTTCACGTTCGAGCACTACGTCGACGACAACATGCGCAACATCCCCGACCACTACCACGCGCACGCCCGCCCCCGGGGCGGGTTCTTCGGTCACGGGTACGGCCGGCGGGCGCGGGGCGCGTCGGGGTCGTAGGGCACTGCCCGGCGGCACGCGACGTGCTGCGAGCGGGTGCGATACGGTTCGGGGAAGCCGGCAACCCCTGTCGATCGGCGAATCGCTGTGTGGACCGTCTCCGACGAAGCGCTCCTGGCGGGCATGGCCGCCGGCGACCCCGATGCTGCCGCCGCGTTCGTGGGGCGCTTCCAGCGGCGCGTCTTCGGGTTGGCCCTCACGATCACCGCCGATCCCCGCCTCGCCGAGGACGCCGCGCAGGAGGCCTTCGTCCGAGCGTGGCGCCACGCGGCCGCGTACGACGCCCGGCGCGCCGCCGTGGCCACCTGGCTCCTCACGATCACCCGTAACGCGGCGATCGACCTGGTGCGCGTCCGCCGCCCGGTGTCCGCGCCACCGGAGACGCTCGCGGCGCTCGAAGCCCGTCACGACGGGCCCGATCCGGCGGACGCCGGCGTGCTGGCCGACGAGACGCGCCGCCTCTACGGCGCGCTGGGCTGCCTCTCCGAGGAGCAGCGGCGCGCCGTCGTGCTCGCGGGCCTCTACGGCTTCACGGCACGCGAGATCGCCGAGCTCGAGGCGATCCCACTGGGCACCGCCAAGACCCGCATCCGCACGGCGCTCATCCGGCTGCGCGGCATGCTCGTCGCGGAGGAGCGCGAGTGAGCGTGCTCGACTGCCCCGACGCACGCGAGGTCGCCCCCGAGTTCGCGCTCGGCATCCTCGACGGAGCGGCGCGTGACGAGGTGGTGGCCCACGTCGAGACGTGCGCGACGTGCCGAGCGGCCGTCGCGGAGCTGGCCGAGACCGCCGACGCGCTCGTACGGTTCGCACCGGACGCCGAACCACCGCCGGGGTTCGAGCGCCGCGTGATGGAGTTGATCACCGGCGACGCCCGGCGCCACCGGTGGCACACGGTCAAGGTGGTGGCCGCGGCCGTCGCCGCGACCGTGATCGTGAGCGTGGTCGGGGTGCGCATGATCGATCAGGCGCGTGGGCCCTCGGCTCCCGTGGCCGAGGCCGGCTCCGTGACCGTGCCGATGATCGGTGAGCGCGGCGAGCGGGTGGGAGACGTCGAGCTCGTGGGTCACACCGATCCGGTTGCCCTGGACCTCACGATCGACTACGCGATCCCCGACGGCGACTACCGCGTCGTCCTCGACCCACCGAGTGGCACGCCTCGGGCCCTCGGCACGACGGAGGTGCTGGGCGGACACGCGTCCTGGTCGGGGACGGCCCGCCTGGGTGGCGAGGCGGCGACGCTCGCGCTCGTCGACCGCGACGGGACCCCGCGCTGTCGCGCCGAGCTCCCCGCGACCTGACCTCCCGTTCGCGACCACCTCGCCGCGACCGGCTCCCGGGCTCGCGGCGAGGTGCCGGCGCGCTCAGGCGTCGATGAGCTGCTCGCGCAGGAAGGCGATCACGCGGTCGAGCGCCTCACGGGTGGGGTGGCCGGGGGCGTCGACGAAGTGCTCGGTGAGCACCGAGTGTGCCCCGCGGGGGATGCCGTGGGGGTTGCCGGGTGACGAGTCGATCTCCACCGCGACGCGGCGCTCGCCGAGCGCGCGGCGCAACGTGTCGAAGCGTGCGGCGGGAACCGCGGGGTCCCCGGTGAAGCGCAGTCCCATCACGCA
>BTUT01000321.1:0-4311 GCA_045862935.1 Acidimicrobiia bacterium | reverse complement strand
CCGGAAGAAGGTGTCGACGTCGTCGCGTTCGAGCAGCGACTCGTCGCCGGTGAGGTGGGTGAGCGCCGAGAGGAGCACCGCGAGGTTCGCGTGCTCGAGGGCTTGGGAGAGCTCCATCGCCGTGGCGTCACGCGTCCTCGAACGGGACGGTGAAGTGCTCGTCACGCCGCCGGAACGCCTCGCTCGTGCCTCGGTTCGCACGCTCCTTCACGAAGTTGAACTCGTCGGGCTCGAAGCGCAGGTTGGTCGAGTACGCGTGCATGAGGAAGCTCGTGGCCTCCTCGCCGACGTAGGCCTGGGTCTGCTCCACGAGGCTGAAGCCGGTCTTCGCGATCGCGAGGCCGTCGGCCGGCATGCGGGTGACGCGCTCGGCCCACCACTCCGTGCGCCGGGCGACGAGGGCGTCGTCGCAGACCTCGGTGAACAGCCCGAGGTGCTCGATCTCGGCGCCGGTCACGGTCTCGCCCGTGAAGAGCAGGCGCCGGCTGAGCACCGGCCCCAGGCGGTGGAAGAACAGGTGGAGGTTGCCGAGCGCGGGGCCGAGCAGCTGCGCGCCGGGCATGCCGAGCTTCGTGCTGCGCCCGACCACCGCGAGGTCGCTCATGAGCGCGAGCTCGAAGCCGCCTCCGAGGGCGTAGGCCTCGACCTGCGCGACGGTGACCTTCGGGTAGCCGAGGTAGTCGTGGTAGAAGCCGAACGAGTTGCGGTCGACGGCGAGCCTGCGCCGCTGGCTCGGCCGTCGCTCCTCCTTCTTGCTGCCGTACCACGCGTACGCGTTGGCCATGTCCGCGCCCGTCGTGAACACGCCCTCTGCGCCGCGCAGGACCAGCACCTTCACGTCGTCGTCGTCGGCGATGTCGCGGAGATGGGCGCGCATCTGCTCGCGCATGGGCGGGTCGTAGGCGTTCCTTCGCGACGGGCGGTCGATCGTGAGCCGGGCGATGTGGCGGTCGCGGTCCACGTCGAGGTGCACCTGGCCATCGAGCGGAGTGGTCATCGGGTCTCCCTCTGAAATATCTGTATGATTCTGCTGGCATGACCGAGGGAGATGCAATTCCCCGGGGGGTCGGGGTGATCCCCGGATCCGACGTCGGGACGTTCTGGAGGCTCGTCTGCCAGGCCGCCGAGCGGCATCCCGATCGCGTGCTGCTCGCCGACGACCACGGCCGTTCGCTCACCGGCGCGTCCCTGCGCGAGACGGGCGAGGTGGTCGCCGCCGGGTTCGACGCACTCGGCATCGGGCCGGGTTCGCGGGTCTCGTGGCAGCTCCCGACCACGCTCGAAGCCATGGTGGTGATGGTCGCGCTCGCGCGGCTGGGTGCCGTCCAGAACCCGGTGATCCCGGTGATGCGCGAGCGCGACGTGGCCCTCGTGGTCGATCAGGTGAATGCCGAGTTCCTGCTCGTGCCCGAGGAGTGGAGGGGCTTCGCCCACGGCGCGATGGCCCGCGACCTCGCGACGTCGCGCGACCTCCGGGTGGTGATCTGCGACCACGCCACCGATCCCTCGACGCTCGGCGGCGCGCTGCGCCTTCCCGCCGGCGACCCGGCGACCCTGCCCGCGCCCGGCGACCCGGCGTCGGGGGATGTCAGGTGGATCTACCACTCTTCGGGCACCACGTCGGTGCCGAAGGGGATCCAGCACACCGACCGCTCCGTGATGGCGAGCGCGTCCGGGGTGGTGAACATGCTCGACGTGCGGGCCGACGACGTGTTCCCGCTCGCGATCCCGGTGTCGCACATCGGGGGCATGGCGATGCTCACCGCATCACTGGTGAAGGGCATGCGCCTCGTGTGCTTCGACGTCTTCGACCCGGCGACGACTCCGGAGCGCATGGCCGCGCACGGGCCGACCGTCCTCGGGAGCGCGGTGCCGTTCTTCCTCGCGTTCATGGCCGCGCAGCAGCGCCACGGCTCCGCCCCGCTGTATCCCCGTCTGCGGATCGGGGTGGCCGGCGGCGCGCCGCTCCCGGTGGAGGTGTGTCGCGCGGTGCGCGAGACGCTGGGCATCAGCGGCATCTGCAACTCGTGGGGCCTCACCGAGGTGCCGGTCATCACGTTCGCGACGCCCCGTGACCCCGCCGACGTGCTCGACCGCACGGTCGGTCGGCCGAACCCGGGTGTCGAGGTTCGGGCGGTGGGCGACGACGAGCAGGTGCTGCCTCCCGGCGCGGAGGGTGAGCTCCGGGTCAAGGGCCCGCAGACGTTCGTCGGCTACGTGGACCCGGCACTCGACGTCGAGGCGTTCGACGCCGACGGGTTCTTCCGCACCGGTGACGTGGGCGTCGTCGAGGCCGACGGCCGCATCCGGGTGACCGGGCGACTCAAGGAGATCATCATCCGCAACGCGGAGAACATCTCCGCGTTGGAGGTCGAGGAGCTCCTGTTCCGGTACCCGGGCGTGGTGGATGTCGCGGTGATCGGGGTGCCCGACCCGCGGACGGTCGAGCGTGTGTGCGCGGTGATCGTGGCCGAGCCCGGGACGGACGTGAGTCTCGAGACGATCGTCGCCTACTGCAAGCGCGCGGGCATGACACCCTTCAAGATCCCGGAGCGAGTCGAGGTCGTCGACGAGATCCCTCGCAACGCTCTCGGCAAGGCCCTCAAGAACGATCTGCGCGCCCGCTTCGGCTGACGCGCACGTCGCGGCTTGCCTCGGGCCACCCGCGACGCCGAGCCTGACTGCCGGTCCACCAGGGCCGCCGCGAGCGACGCGGGGCTACTGCTGGTAGTCCTCGAGGGGGCGGCGCAGGTGGGTGGACAGGTCGCCGACGAGGTCGGTGAACATGTGGCGGTGCTCGAACCACCACTCGCCGTCGACGCGCCGGAAGCGGTCGTGGTACCGACCGGCGAGCACCGTGCCGGGGCCGTCGCCGGTCTCGGTGACCGCGAGGAAGTACGCCTTGCTCGTGGCGGCGTCGCCGTCGACGTGGATCTGCAGGTTCGAGGTGAACAGCAGGGTGTCGGGCAGCTTCGTGCCGAAGTGCACCGCCTCCCGGTACATCGCGGTGACCGCCTCGACGCCCTCGTACGTGGTGGGGTTGCCCTCCGAGGTGATCCGCCCGTAGCGGAAGAGCGCGCCGACCTCGTCGATGCGGCCGAGGTTGAGCAGCTCGGCGTACCGCGCGATGAGGTTGCTGATGTCCCAGTGGTCGCTGCTCATCCGGCCTCCCCGGGTTCGTGGCGGACGCCGCGCGAACCCGCCTCACGGGCGCGCGAACCCTCGAGGACCAACCGCAGGGTGCGCGGACCCTGGAGCATCGCGGAGGGGAGCGCGTCGTACTCGTAGCCCGGAGCGAGGCGGAACGACGCGACTCGGTCGAGGAAGCCGCGGAGCGCGGTGCGCGCTTCGAGTCGCGCGAGCGCGGCACCGGGGCAGATGTGCGATCCCACCCCGAACGACAGGTGCTCGCGCGATGGGCGATCCAGACGGAACTCGTCGGCCGCGGTGAACGCCTCCTCGTCGCGGTTGCCCGAGCCGATGCACATGAACACCCGTTGACCCGCACTCACGGGTGTGTCGACCAGGTCGATGTCGCGTCGGCACGTTCGGACGAGGAACTGCGCAGGCGCGTCGAGGCGCAGTGCCTCCTCGACGGCGACGTCGACGAGCGCGGGGTCGTCGCGCAGCGCGGCGGCGAGCGCGGGATCGCGCGCGAGGTGGTACAGGAGGTTGCCGATCAGGTTGCGGGTGGTCTCGCTGCCGGCGCCGATCATGAACATGATCTGGGTGCGAACCGAGCGTGGGTCGAGGCGCTCGCCGTCGACCTCGGTGACGAGGAAGCGGCTCAGCGCGTCCTCGGGCCACTGATCGCGCGGGAGGCGCACGCGCTCGGCGATCCGATCGTCGACGTAGGCCGCGAACTCGGGACACGCGTCGCTCATCGACAGACTCGTGCCCTGCGCCGCGGCCTCCTGGAAACGCCGCCCCACCTCGTCCGCCCACCCGTAGTAGCGATGGGCGTCCGCTGCGGGGAAGCCGAGCAGCCGGGCCATCGCGGCGGGCGGGATGACCTCGGCGAAGCCCGTCATGACCTCGACCTCGCCGGCTCCACCGGCGGCGTCCTCGCGGTCGACCTCGCCGCTCGCGGCCCGGGCGAGCAGGTCGTCGAGCAACCTCGCGGTGAGCTCCTCGAGGTAGCCCTCGATGCGCTGGCTCTTGTGGAACGCGACGACCGAATTGATGATGCGCCGGATCTGACCGTGGCGGGGCTCGGGGATCGCGGCGATGTTCATGTCGGACTCGGGGAGCCCCTCCTGGGCGGCGCTCCCTCCGAAGTCGTCAACGCCGCGCAGGCCGGCGTCGACCGCG
>BTUT01000320.1:0-4313 GCA_045862935.1 Acidimicrobiia bacterium | reverse complement strand
AGCACGTCCGGGGGCGCTCGGCGCGCCCCGGTGGCATCACCGACCGCGAGGCCGAGCTGCTGCGGCTCGTGGCCGCGGGGATGACCAACCGTTCCATCGCGGAGGAGCTCAGTGTGAGCGAGAAGACCGTGGAACGCCACCTGTCGAACGCGTTCCGCAAGCTCGGCGTCTCGTCGCGTGCGGCGGCCAGCGTCGTTGCCGTGCGTCACGGCCTGGCCGAACCGTTGGCCTGAGCGTTGCGTGAGGGAGATCCCTCGCGCACCACCTCGAGAGATCGAGTGATGTCCCCGATGCGCTCGTCGGTCGCGTACGAGACGATGTCCCCCGATGAACCGCACCCCTGGGGACGATGATCTCTCACGGCTCGTCGCCCTGGGTCGCGACCGCGAGGCGGCGCGACTCCACGCTCGTGGTCCATCGACGATGCCCACCCACCCGCAAGGCCGAGAAGGGGGAACAGTGAACACCATCGAGCAGCTCGACGAGATCCTGCCGGGGATCATCGAGGTCGCGAGCCACGTGACGCCGGACCAGATGGACAACAAGACGCCGTGCGCGCAGTTCACCGTGCGCGACCTGTTCAGTCACATGATCGGGGGTGCCGGCTTCTTCGGTGCGCAGCTTCGTGGTGATCCGCCTCCGGAGCCGCCCGCGCCGGGTACCGACCTCACCGGTGACGACGCGTTCGCGACGTTCCGCGATGCCCTGGAGGAGCTGCTCGCGGCCGTGAAGGCACCCGGAGCGTTCGACCGCACCGTGGTTGCGCCGTTCGGTGAGGTTCCGGGTGCGGTGATCGCGCAGTTCCTCACGCTCGACGGCATGGTGCACGCCTGGGATCTTGCTCGGGCCACGGGACAGCGCTACGAGCCGTCGGAGGACCTCGCGGGCGAGGTACTCGTCTTCGCTCGCCAGGCCATCGCGCCCGAGGCGCGCGACGGCGACACGTTCGCAGCCGAGGTGCCCGCTCCCGAGGGTGCGTCGAACCTCGAGCGGCTCGTCGCCTTCACCGGACGCACCGTCTGACCCGGTGCGCGCCGCGCCGACGATCCCGAGAGGAGCAGGAATGCGATCGATCGATGCCACCGACCTCGCAATCGCGATCCAGGACGACAACGTCGAGCTGCGGATGGGTGAGGTGGGTGGGATGACCGCCTCGTTCATCAGCCTCAAGGCCGGTGCCGACCTCGGCCCCGCGCTCGTGGGCCTCGAGGGCGACCTCTGCCCCTGCCCGCACTGGGGCTACATGCTCGAAGGCCGATTGAAGATGCGCGCGCCCGATGGCGACAGTGAGTACGAGGCCGGGCAGGCGTTCTACTGGGGTCCCGGTCACGCACCTGTCGCGCTCACGGACTGCCGGTACGTCGACTTCTCGCCGACCGACGAGTTCGCGGCGGTGATCCGGCACATCACGGGGGGTTGACGGTGCGGCGGTCGCGGTGCGGCGGTCGCGGTGCGGCGGTCGCGGTGCGGCGGCCGCGGTGCGGCGGCCGTCGTCGTGCGGCACGCAGTGATCGTGCCGTCCGGCTCCTGGATAGTCTCGCCTGCACCTGGGGAGCGACGCGAGGCCACCCGTGAGCACCGAACCCGAAGCGCACCCGGCACCTCCGGCCGACGGGATCGGCCGAATCGACTGGATCACGGCCGGGCTCGTCGTCGTGTTCGTCGCGCGTCGGCTGTGGGCGACCCTCGGTCGGCCGATCGTGATCTTCCCCGACTCCGCGAGCTACTTCGAGCTCCGGCTGTGGGGCGGGGTTCGCTTCCCGGTGGTGACCACGCTCTACTCGGTGATCGGGGACCACCGCGCGATCGTGACGGTCCAGGCGATGTTCGCCGCGGGTTGCTGGGCGGCCGCCGCCGTGATCGGCGGGTCGATCATCCGGGGGCGTGCGCCCCGGATCGGCTTCCAGGCCGGGGTCCTCCTGCTGGGGCTCACCACCCCGGTGATGGTGTACGACAACGCGCTCCTGAGCGAGTCGGTGTCGATCTCGCTCGTGGTCCTCCTCACGGCGCTCGCGCTGCGCCTGATGTGCCGGGTGACCCGCGGGAACGCGATCGCGGTGGCCGTGGTGGGCGCATGCTGGGCGATGTCCCGCCAGAGCAACGCGATGGTGATCCTAGTGGTCGCGATCGGTCTCGCCGCGCTGGCCGTCGGTGCACACCTCTCCGTGAAGCAGACCGAGTCGCGGGCCGAGTCTCGGGCCGACGGGCCTACGGAGTCGAGCACGTCGTCGCGGTCGTCGGCGGGCGCATTGGCGGGCGCGCTGGCGATCGGCTTCGGGGCGCTCGGGATCCTGGGCCTGGCGCTGGCGAGCTCGAACCGCCAGATCGAGGAGTACAACACCGCGCAGATCCTCGTCAGCCGGATCCTGACCGACGACGACCGGGCGGCATGGTTCGAGGGGCAGGGGATGCCGCGCACCGGTCCTGACATCGTCGCCGGCGCGAGCGGAGATCAAGCGGTGGCGCTCCAGCACGACCCCGCCTTCGGGCGGTGGTTGGCCGACGAGGGGCCCAGCACGTACCTCCGTTACCTCGTGTCCCACCCGGGCGACGCGGTGACCATCCCGTTCACCGGCGGCGCTGCGCTCCGCGCGGTGCTCATGGGGACGACGTACTACGGCAACGCGCGCCAGGCCCTCCCCGATGCGCTGGAGACGTTCTTCTGGCCCCAGAGCGACGACGAGCGCTCGACCGTCGTCCTGGTGGTGGTGACCGTGCTCGCGATCGTCGTGGGTGTGGCGCTGGCCGATCCGTCGCGACGCCGGGGGGCGGTCGCGGGCTTCGTGATCCTGCTCGTGTGCGGGGTCAACCTGGTGCTGGTCACGTACGCCGCAGCCTGGGAGTACGAGCGACTCCTCGTGGGCTCGGGCGTCGCGGCGCGCGTCGCCGTGATGTGGCTCGTCGCGTCCACGCTCGGCGGCATCGTCCGCGTTGGAGAGGGAGTCGGCCCCGCGCGCGAACCGGCCGGACCGGTGGACACCGATCCGGCCGAGGTCGACGTCGAGGCGCGCCGCTGAGCGACGCACCCGCTCCTAGCGCCGCGCCGTCGCGCGCTTCGCGGGTGCCTTCTTCGCCGGTGCGGCCTTCCTCGCGGCGGTCTTGGCGGCGGGTGCCTTCTTCGCCGGTGCGGCCTTCTTCGCGGCGGTCTTGGCGGCGGGTGCCTTCTTCGCCGGTGCGGCCTTCCTCGCGGGGGCCTTGGCGACCTTGCCGCTGATCGCGGCGTCCTTGAACGCCTTGAGCGCGGTGATGCGCACGCGACGCGACGCCTTGATCCGGATGGCCTCGCCCGTCTGCGGGTTGCGCCCCATGCGCGCGGCACGGTCGACACGCGCGAACTTCGCGAATCCCATGATGGCGACCGGCTCGCCCTGGGCGACGGTCTCGGTCACCACGTCGACGAACGCGGTGAGCATGGCGTCGGCGGTGCGGCGGTCGGTCTCGGTGCGCTCGGCGAGCGCGAGGACGAGTTCCCTGCGGTTCAACGGATCCTCCAAGGGGATGGTCGGGGAGCGACAGCCTGCCAGCCGGACGGCCCGAACGCGCGCATCGGAGGCCACGACGCCGCGACCTCACGCGCCAGGTCGCGGCGCTCAGGTACCGAGCATCACGCCGAGGAAGAGCGCCCCGATCGCCGTGAGCGACGTCAGCGTCCCCCACACGGCGAGGCCGACCTTCGACCGCGCGATCGTGTGGAGGAACGCGGTGAGCCCCGAGAGGATCGCGACGGTGATCTTCACCATCAGGGTGGTCCCCCAGGGCGTGTCGAACGCCGGGTCCAGCGCGAGGACGTTCCAGATCCCCGTGGCCACCAGCACGAAGTACGCGGGCCAGGCGATGCGGTTGAACCGCCGGGCGACGGTGCGCGGGAGGTCGGGCCCGAGCCGGCGCAGACCGGGGACGAGGCCGGCGAGCGTGAGCTGACCACCCACCCAGATGGTCGCTGCCCCGACGTGGAGGAAGACGCGGATCGTGGCCCAGGTCACGGGGAGCATCGTTCGGACGCTACCAAGCACCGTTACCATCACCCGATGCCGCTGCTGCCCGATGACGCGGTCGAGCGGGTGCTCGTGGTCGCGGCCCACCCCGACGACATCGATTTCGCGACGGCCGGCAGCGTGGCCGTGTGGACCGACCGCGGGATCTCCGTCCACTACTGCCTGGTGACCGATGGCGACGCGGGCGGATCCGACCCGAGCATCAGCCGGGTGGAGATGGCGGAGATCCGCCGCGCCGAGCAGACGGCCGCCGCGAAGGTCGTCGGCGTGACCGACCTCCACTTCCTCGCCTTCCCCGACGGGCGCGTGCAAGCCGAC
>BTUT01000319.1:0-4321 GCA_045862935.1 Acidimicrobiia bacterium | reverse complement strand
GTGATCCGCGGCGTCGAGCACGACCACCACGACGACGCCGAGCGCGAAGAGGTGCTCCCCGAGGTCGAGATCATCGCCCGGACCACGCCGCTCCAGAAGGTGCGGATCGTCGAGGCGTACCAGCGAGCCGGCCACGCGGTTGCGATGACCGGCGACGGCGCGAACGACGCGGCGGCGATCCGCCTCGCCGACGCGGGCATCGCGCTCGGCGGGCGAGGCACGGCCGCGGCCCGTGCAGCCGCCGATGTCGTGGTCGTCGACGATCGCATCGAGACCATCGTCGACTCGATCGCCGAGGGTCGGGCCATGTGGGACTCGGTGCGCGACGCCGTGGCGATCCTGGTCGGAGGCAACCTCGGCGAGCTCGGGTTCATCCTCGTGGGGGCTGCGGTCACCGGTCGATCGCCGCTCAACCCGCGCCAGCTGCTGCTGGTCAACCTGCTCACCGACATGGCGCCGGCGCTCGCCATCGCCCTACGGGAGCCACCCGACCGAGACATGTCGGCGCTGCTCTCGGCCGGGCCCGACGCGTCCCTCGGCGGCGCGCTGACGCGCCAGATCGCGGTGCGCGCCGGCACGACCGCGGCGGGGGCGTCGCTGGCGTGGGTGCTGGCCAGCATCAGCGGCACACCCACCCGGGCCCGTACCGTCGGCCTGGTGGCGCTCGTGGGCACGCAGCTGGGGCAGACGCTCGTGATCGGGCGACGCAGCCCGCTCGTGCTCGCCGCAACGGGGGTCAGCGTGGCGGTGCTCGTCGCCGTCGTGCAGACGCCAGGAGTGAGTCAGTTCTTCGGCTGCCGACCGATCGGCCCGCTCGGCTGGGCGATCGCGACGGGGTCCGCCGTCGGCGCAACCGGAGCGTCGGTGGCGGTCCCGTGGGCCCTCGGGCGCATCGGCGACCGGCTCGGCGATGGAGCCGGGGTGCTGGTCAGTCGGCTGCGGGCTGGAGGTGCGTCCGCGCTTGATGACGCGCGATCACGACTCCAGCCCCGAGCAGCACTCCCAGCGGGGGCTTGACGACGCCGAGCGCGACGGCCCCGGCGAGGCCACCCCAGAACGCGGCGTCGACGACGACGCTCGGCACGTGGACACCGACCACGGGGAGGACGTAGTCGTTCGACGGCGCCTTGGACTCCTCGGTGCTCAGCGCGGTGACGCTGGCCCGGCGGCCGGTGGTGGACTCGCTCATGGGAGCTCCTCGCTCGAGGCTGGACCGCGACGATACGCCGCGGCAAGGCGCACGGGCATCCTCCCATCGGGATGATGTCCCCAGCCATGTGGATGACGCTCCCAGACGTGTGGAGACGCCCCCAGCGATGCGGTTGCGCCCCGGCCACCCGACCGCCCAGGGCACGCCTCCCGCTGCCGTCCGCGCGGGTCGACGCTCGCTCAGGCGCGCGCCACCGGCTACTCGTCGGGCTCCGCCGCGCCGGGCTCCGCCGCGCCGGTCTCCCCGAGCAGCTCGATCGCCTCGGCGATACGGCGCCGGAGCTCCTCGGGGACCTCGTCCTGGCAGCGCCGCGCCACCACCCGCCGGACCTCGAGCTCGAAGGCGAAGCCGTGCTGGCACGGTGGGCAGCGGCTGAGGTGCCGAGTGACCTGCCAGCGCCGGAAGGCCGTCAGCTCCCCGTCGAGGTACACGTACACCTGACGGTTCGTCTTCTCACAGTCCATCAATGGCTCCCATGGGCTCCCGGTTCACCCGGTCGCCTGGCCCGACGGCGCAGACTGCGGCGGCTGGGCGGGCGAGGGCTCGGCGGGCGGCGGCTGGGCGGGCGAGGGCGCAGGTGCGAGGCCGCGTTCGACGGCGAAGTCCCACAACCGTGCCTGGAGCTGCCTTCTTCCACGGTGCAGGCGGCTCATCACCGTGCCGATGGGCACGTCGGTGATCTCGGCGATCTCCTTGTAGGAGAAGCCCTCGACGTCGGCGAGGAGCACCGCGACCCGGAACTGCTCCGGGAGCGCCTCGATCGCCTCCTTCACGGCCGCCTCGGGGATCGAGTCGAGCACCACGCTCTCGGGCGTGCGGCCCGCTTCGGCGGCTTCGAGCCCGCCGAGGCGCCGGTACAGCAGGAAGTCCTCGACGTCGTCGTAGTCGACCTCGTCGGGCCGGCGCTTCTTCGCCCGGTAGATGTTGATGAAGGTGTTGGTGAGGATCCGGTAGAGCCAGGCCTTGAGGTTGGTGCCCTCCTCGAAGCCACCGAAGCCGCGGTAGGCCCGCAGGTAGGTCTCCTGCACGAGGTCCTCGGCGTCCGCCGGGTTGCGGGTCATGCGGAGCGCGGCCGAGTAGAGCGCGCCCATGTACGGCATCGCGAGCTCGGCGAACCGCGCCTGGTCGGCCATCGCGTCAGGCTACCGGCGGCGGGGACGGGGACTCCTCGGCCGCCGCCGCGCCGTTCATCGGTGCGCCGGCCGCGCGGCCATCACCGCGTCGGCCGCGGACTCCACCACGGTCCCCCGGAAGAAGTCGCGGTTCGTGCCCGCCCACAGGCGCACGGCGTTCTCGAGCGTGAACGCACGGAAGTCGTCGACGTTGAGGTGACCGTCCTCCACGAGCTCCCAGGCCTCGCCGAGCACACCCCGGAAGTCGGGGACGTCCCAGTGACCGATGTCGGACGCGAACACCGCCGACAACCGTGCCCTACCCGGGTTGCGCGCGCGGTCGAAGGCCAGTGCGTTCATCGGATCGTCGGCTTCGCAGCCGAAGAAGTACTGCTCGGTGAAGATGCGGGACACGTCGTCGGGGCCGGCGATCCCGGACGTGGCGAACTCGTCGATGGTCGAGGGGTCCTCGTCGGGATCGCTGAGGAACCCCAACGTCTCGTCGAGGCGATCGAGGCGCTCGACGAACGACGGAGGGCCGTGCTCGCGAACGAGCCGGGCGAGCAGCGCGCGATCGAGGTTGCGCGGGTCGTAGTGCGCGATCGCGTCGCGGTTGCGCTTGGCCCAGTGCGAGCAGATGTCGGCGTAGAGGGTGGCGGCCCAGGCCACGCCGCCTTCGTGGAACGCGAACCGCAGCTCGGGGAAGCGTGCGGGCACGCCGCCGAAGAGCAGCGACCGCGCCATGGCCTCGGCGCCCGAGGCGAAGTTGCCGATGTGGTTGGCGACGTAGTTGAAGGGGGACGTGCGGCTGCCGTAGCCGATGCCGGTGGAGTGGAACGTGGGCGACACACCCAGGTCCGCGCAGCGCCGCCACACGGGGTCGTAGTCGTAGGCGGAGTCGAGGCCGAGCGCGTCGACCCAGCGCGCCGCGCGGTCACCGTCGTGACCGGGCGCGTAGCGCAGGACCAGGCCGCCGATCAGCACCGCCCGCAGGCCGAGCTCGCCCACCGCGAAGTCGAGCTCGGCGATCGCCTCGTCGGGCGTGTAGGAGGGGATGATCGCCACGGGCACCAGCCGGTCGGCGTGCTCCGCGTAGACCTCCGCGTAGTAGCGGTTGCAGGCGCGGGCGATCCCCCGCCGCAGCTCGTCGTCGTCGAGCGCCATCGGGATGAGCCCGAAGGTGGGATAGAGGACCGCGAGGTCCACGCCGATCTCGTCGAGCCGGTCGTACAGCAGGCCGGGTACGAGGGCGGTGGCCCGGTCGAGGGTGTTGCGCGCCGGCACGCCCCACCAGCCGGTGCGCGAGATCCCCGCGGCCCGGCGCGCCGTCGCGTCGAGCGGGCGCACGAGCCCCGGACCGTCGAGGAGCCGGTCGAGGCCTTGGCCGAGCGACGCCCCGCCCAGCTCGACGAGGAAGTCGCGGACGAGCGGCAGGAACTCCACGAGGTGCCCGTCACCGTCGACGACGGGATGGTCGAGACGGTCCCGGATCGACGCGGCGTCCATCACCCGCACGCTACGCGCGCGGGCCCCGGACGCACAGTCCGTCTGTGCGTCCCTCACCCCCCGCGTAGCGGGGGCGAGGGACGCATCATGGGCGGAGTGTGGAGCCGGGAAGGGGACTCGAACCCCTGACCTGCTCATTACGAGTGAGCTGCTCTACCGACTGAGCTATCCCGGCGGGGACGCGGATTCTACGCCCTGACCGGGCCGCGACGACGAGGCGTTCCCGGCCGGGAGATGCACGAAGAGGCGCTCCAACAGGAGCCCCTCGTTCGGGTTGCGCTCGAGCGCCTCGCGCGCCGCGCGGCACGCGTCGAGCGCGGCGACGGCGTCGGCCGGGCGCAGCCGGATCGGCGCGCGGTCGAGGTTGCGCACGGGGGCGGCTTCTCCCGCGAGCGCGTCGCGGTACAGCGACTCCAGCGCGGCGAACCCCTCGCCCAGCAGCCGGCGGCGTGCGGCGCGGTGCGCGCGCTTGTGCCGGTCGCCCAGCCGGTTC
>BTUT01000318.1:0-4327 GCA_045862935.1 Acidimicrobiia bacterium | reverse complement strand
CGACCCCCCAGGCGATCCGGGTGCTCGACGCCGCCGGGAAGCCGTGGATCCTCGTCGAGACCGTGGGTGTCGGGCAGGTGGAGGTCGAGGTCGCGGCGGCCACCGACACGACGGTGGTGGTGGTCAACCCGGGTTGGGGTGACGCCGTGCAGGCGAGCAAGGCCGGCCTCATGGAGGTCGCGGACGTCTTCGTGATCAACAAGGCCGACCGTGCCGGAGCCGACGACACCGAACGTGATCTGCGCCAGATGCTCGAGCTCGGCGGCACGCGAGCGTGGGACCCGCCCGTGGTGCGGTCCGTCGCCACCGAGGGGATCGGGATCGGCGACGTGCTCGACGCCGTCGTCGCACATCGCGAGCACGCCACGTCGACCGGCGCGCTCGCCGCACGCCGCCGCGCGCGGTTGCGGGACGAGGTGCGCTCGATCGCACTCGCCAGATCGGCCGCGTCGTTGGAGGTGCGGTCGGCGACACCCGCCTTCGAGGCCTTGATGGCTCGGGTCGACCGGCGCGAGCTCGACCCGTACGCCGCGGCCGCCGCGCTCGTGGATCTCTGATCCCGGACACGGCGGTCGTAGTCTGCGCTGATGACCGAATCCCTCGTGCTCGTCGATCGCCGCGCCGACGGTGTCGTCGTGCTCCGGCTCAACCGTCCGCCGCTGAACCCGCTCTCCCGCGCGCTCCTCGCCGAGCTCACCACGCGGGCGGCCGAGCTGGCGAGCGACGCATCGGTGAAGGCCGTGGTTCTCCTCGGGAGCGATCGGGCACTGGCCGCCGGAGCCGACATCGCCGAGTTCGACGGCCCCCACGAGGCGCGCGTGGTGGCCGCGGGCTTCCGCGCCGCCGGAGACGCGCTCGGATCGATCCCGCGTCCGGTGATCGCGGCCGTCGCGGGGTTCGCCCTCGGTGGCGGGCTCGAGCTCGCGCTCGCGTGCGACCTGAGGATCGTCGCCGCGTCCGCCCGCCTCGGTCAGCCGGAGATCCTGCTCGGCATCATCCCGGGCGGGGGCGCGACCCAGCGCCTGGCCCGGCTCGTGGGGCCGGCGCGCGCGAAGGAGCTGATCTGGAGTGGGCGTCAGGTCCGGGCCGACGAGGCGCTGGCGATGGGCCTCGTCGACCGGGTGGTACCGGCCGACCAGCTCGAAGCCGAGGCGCTCGCGTGGGCCGGGTCGTTCGCGTCGGGTGCCGTCGTGGCGATGGGCCTCGCGAAGCGGGCGATCGACGAGGGCCTCGACCACGCACTCGGGACGGGCCTGGACCTCGAGACGGAGCGCTTCGTGGACTCGTTCGCGACCGCGGACGCGGTCACGGGCATCACCAGCTTCCGCCAGGACGGCCCGGGCAAGGCCGTGTTCGAGGGCCGCTGACCGGCACCCATCACGGCGTGATGGGGCGCTCAGCCCGCGCTGGAGCCGGCGAGCGCGTCGCGGAGCGCGGCGGCGGCGTCGGTCGGGTCGACCGTGTTCACGTACAGGCCCGTCCCGAGCTCGAAGCCGGCGGGGATGGCGACCCGGGGGAGCACGGTCGTGTACCAGTGGAAGCCCACGCCCTCGACCGCGGCTCGTGTCGGTGCGTTGTGCACGACCACGTTGTACGCGACGTCCCCGGATACCGCGCGGAGGGCCGCGACGATGTCGCGCGTGGCGAGGGCCACTCCGGCGATGATCGCGTCCGAGGCCTCTTCGAACCGCGCGCCCGCAGCCGACGCGGCGATGCGCGTCTCGTAGGGGCTCGATCCCGCCCACGGCGCCCACGCGGCGACGTCGCCGCCGAGGATCTCGGTCCCGCGTGCTCGCGCGAGGAGCGCGTCGGCCGCCACGAGATCCGCGCCGGTGGTCGCGAAGCGCTCGAGCGCGTCGGCGACGGCGGGGGGCACCGCCTCGATGGCCAGCACCTGGGCGTGCGGGTGGGCGATCGAGGCGCCGGAGGCTCGACCCTGGTTGACGAGCACCTGGTTGTGCGCGAAGCCCGCCGCCGCGTGGGTCCGGGCGCGTGCCTGGAGGACCGAGAACACCTCGATCGCCGCGTCGTCGTCGAGACGCCCGACGTCGCGGGAGTGGTCGGGATGGAGGATCACGACCTCGTGCGCGCCGCGGGCGGAGGTCGGTGACCCGGTTCCACCCACGATCGGATAGAGGTTGGGCACGACCCGGACGCGCCAACCCGGGGTGTCCGGCTCGCCGTGGCCGGTGCGGCACACCTCCGGAGGTGTGCGGTCCTCGTGTCCGGGGCAGAACGGGCAGTCGGTGGGTGGCGCGACGGGATGGTCCGCGGTGACGCGCGCGACGGTGTGAGGGCGCGCGGCCCGTCCGGGCGCGACGAGCACGTGACGCCCGGTCAGATCGTCGACCCGCAGCTCGCTCACCGCGACCGCACCCGCGAGGGCGTCGCCGCGACCCCGGTGGCCGTCGTCCTCCTGGCTCGTCTCGGCCCCATCGGCGTCCTCGGTTCCGTCGGCCTCGCTGCGCTGCGGCCCGTGCGACGTCCCATCCTGGCCGCTCGTCGACGTCGACGGCCGGGATGCCTCGCCCGGCGCATCTAGCCTGGCTCGTGTGCCGTCCACGCGTCTCGTCATCATCGGGGGAGGGCCGGCCGGCAACACCTGCGCGACGGTCGCCGCGACCCTCGGCGCCGACGTCACGCTCGTCGAGCGCGACGTCATCGGCGGCGCCGCGCACCTCTGGGACTGCATCCCCTCGAAGGCCCTGATCGCGACCGGGGGAGAGCTCTCCGAGCTGCGCCGGGCGCACCTCATGGGCCTCCAGGCGAGCGGTGAGCTCGACATCGAGGCACTCCGCGAGCGGGTTCGGTCCATCGAGGCGCGCCTGCACGCGTCGATCCGCGATCTCCTCGTGTCGCAGGGGGTTCGCCTCGTCACGGGCGTCGCCCGGTTCCGGGGACCACACGAGGTCGCCGTCGCGGCGGGCACCGGGTCCGAGGAGCTCGAGGCCGACGTCGTCGTCGTCGCCACCGGGTCGCGCCCGCGGGTGCCCGACTGGGCCCTGGTCGACGGCGAGCGGGTGCTCACGACGCGTCAGGCCTACCCACCACCCGAGATCCCCCGCCACATCGTGGTCGTCGGCTCGGGCGTCACGGGTGTGGAGTTCACCCACATGTTCCGTGCTCTGGGCTCCGGCGTGACGCTGCTGGTCTCGCGCCAGCAGGTCCTGCCCCGCAAGGACCCCGAGGTGGCGGCCGTGCTCGAGGACTCGTTCCTGGAGCACGGCGTCTCACTGCTCAAGGGTGCCCGTGCCTGCGCTGTCGAGCGATCCGACATCGGGGTGCGCGTGCGCTGCGAGGACGGACGCGCCGTCGACGCGTCGCACGTGGTGCTCGCGGTCGGATCCGTGCCGAACACCGACGACCTCGGGCTCGACCTGGCGGGGGTCGCGACGGACGAGGGCGGCTACGTGGTGGTGAACCACAACTGCCTGTCGAGCGTGGGACACATCTACGCGGCGGGGGACGTCTCGGGGAAGCTCCCGCTGTCGTCGGTGGCGTCGATGCAGGGTCGCAAGATCGCCGAGCACCTCATGGGGTTGCACAACCGGCCACACCGCCACCTCGACTACGACAAGGCCGCGTCGGCGATCTTCACCGAGCCCGAGATCGCCGACGTCGGGCTCGCCGAGGCGGAAGCCTTCGCCTCGGGTCGCAAGATCCGCGTCACGAAGGTGCCGTTCTCCGCGAACGCGAAGGCGCTCATCAAGGGGGATCCCCGCGGCTTCGTGAAGATCATCTCGGATCCCGCGACCGGGGTGGTGCTCGGGGGATCGATCGTCGGCCGCTCGGCGGCCGAGCTCATCAGCGTGCTCGCGGTCGCGGTCACCAACGGCCTGAAGGTCGGTGACATCCTCGACTCGCTGCTCGTGCACCCCGCGCTCTCGGAGTCGCTGGCCGAGGCCTCGAGCTGACCGGCCGGACCGGTCCCGGGGGCGCGCGCCTACTCGATGATGGCGAGGACGTCACCCGGGCCGACGGTGTCCCCGGCGGTCACCCGGACCTCCTTCACCGTGCCGGACGTCTCGGCGTTGATGTGGTTCTCCATCTTCATCGCTTCGAGCACGAGCACGGCCTGGCCCATCTCGACCGCCTCACCCTCGGTCACGAGCACCTTCACGATCGTGCCCTGCATCGGCGCCGTGATGGTGCCGCTCCCCGCCCCTCCACCGCCGGTCGTGGCCGGGCGTGGCCGGGCGCGCTTGGACGCGGCGCCCGGCACGGCGGCGGCGGCCGGGGCATCGGGGAGCCACAGCTTCACCGAGAACCG
Source organism: Acidimicrobiia bacterium (assembly GCA_045862935.1). GTDB lineage: Bacteria > Actinomycetota > Acidimicrobiia > IMCC26256 > PALSA-555 > CAIUKV01. Next base: position 57 of record BTUT01000318.1, on the reverse strand, counting down.
CTTGCCGTTCACCTCGACCGGCACGGTCTGCTCGACCCGCGGGCCGCCGCGGGCGTC
>BTUT01000317.1:0-4330 GCA_045862935.1 Acidimicrobiia bacterium | reverse complement strand
TCTCCGCGCGCGGCGCCTGGAGGGGGACGATCGCGTACATGGCGCTGGCGCTCGCGCTCCCGGGATCGCCCACCGGGGTGGGGGGGATCCTCACCCTCCGGCTGCTGCCGGCCGTGGTGGGCGGCCCGCTCGCGACTCGCGCCGTTCGCACCTGGGACCGCCGGACCACGATGCTGGTGATGGACCTGGTCCGTGCCGGGCTCGTCGCCGCGGTGCCGCTCGTACGGGCCGTCTGGTGGGTCTACCTGCTCGCGTTCCTCGTCGAGGTCGCGAGCATCGTGTTCCTTCCGGCGCGCGATGCCTCGATCCCGGACCTGGTCGACGAGGTCGACCTCCCGGTGGCCAACGGGCTGGTGCTGGGATCGTCCTACGCGACGATCCCGTTGGGGGCGGCGGCGTTCGCCGCGGTGGCTGCCGTTCCGAGCGGGTGGGCGCTCGAGCACCCGTTCGCCCTCGTGTTCTGGATCGACGCACTCACGTTCCTGGCGTCGTTCGCCTGCATCCGGCGACTCACGGCCCTCACCGCCGGCGAGATCGCGGTCCCGCCGGAGGAGGTGGTGCGCTTCCGGGGGGCGATGCGGCTCCCCCTCGTGCGGGCCGTCCTCCCGGCGACCGCGGGCGTCGCGCTCGGCCTCGGGGCGCTGTTCTCGCTCGGGATCGTGTTCGTCGGCGAGGTGCTCGACGCGAGCGACACCCAGTTCGGGCTCCTCATCGCGCTGTTCGGGGTGGGGGCCGTGGGTGGCCTCGCGGTGCTCGCCCGGCGCAGAGGCGAGGACCCGGTGGTCGAGACCCGTCGGGGGGTCGCGGTGATCGGTGGCGTGGTCGCGGGCTTCAGCCTGGCCGGGTCGCTCACGCTGGCGTTCCTCGGCGCGGTCGCGTTCGGTGCCGCGGCTGCGTTCACGCTGGCTTCGGGAATGGGCGCGTTGCAGTCGAGGCTCGACGGCCACGAGCGCGTCGCGGCCTTCGCCGTGTTCCACGTGGTCATCCGCGTCGGTCTCGGGGTCGCGGCGCTCGGGGCGGGACTCGCCGGTGATCTCCTGGGCAACGTGCGCTGGCCCGTGGTGGGTGAGCTGGAGCCGCCGCGGGTCGTGCTGCTCTGCTCGGGACTGCTCATCCTGGCCACGTCGGTGTTCGTGCGCGAACGTGGCGGCCCCCACCGACCGGAGCCGGCGTCGTGACCGTGGCGATCCTCACCGACAGCGCCGCGGCTCTTCCCGACGACCTCGTCGAGCGCTGGAGGGTCACGGTCGTGCCCATGCTGCTCACGGTCGACGGACACGCGGAGCTCGAGGGCTCCCGGCCGCTCGACGCGCTGCTCGGCGCGTCGCAGGTGCTCACCTCCGCACCGACCCCGGGAGCGTTCGAGGCCGCCATCGAGCAGCGACTCGCCGGCGCGGACGCCGCGGTCGTGCTCACCCTGGCGGACTCGATGAGCGCGACCAACGAAGCCGCCCGGGTCGGTGCCGCACGCTTCGGTGAGCGGGTGCGGGTCGTCGACACGCGCAGCGCGGCCGGGGGGCAGGCGCTGGTCGTGCTCGCGGCCGCCGGTGTGGCGGCGGCCGGAGGCGGGCTCGACGAGGTGGTCGCGCGCGCCGCGGGCGTCGCCGCTCGGGTTCGACTCGTCGCCACGCTGCCCAGTCTCGACCACCTCGTGCGCGGCGGGCGTGTCCCGGGCATCGCCGGCTGGGCCGGGAAGCGGCTCGGCATCAACCCGCTGTTCGAGTTCCGCGGCGGTGAGGTGCGCCGGCTGCGGCCCGCGCTGAGCCCCGACGCTGCGGCGGACCGGATGCTGGCGAGGGTCGAGCGATCCGCAGTCCCGGGCGGACGCCTCCATGTCGTCGCGCTCCACGCCGAGGCGCGCTCGGTGGCAACGGTGCTCCTCGAGCGTGCCCGCTCGCAGCTCGCCCCGGTGGAGTCGTTCCTCGGCACGTTCGGTCCGGTCATGGTGGTGCACACCGGTCCGGGGCTCGCGGGGCTCGCGTGGTGGTGGGAGGACGCGGCGCCGACCTGATGCCCGAGCTCGATCCGGTCGGGCCGCGGGTCCTCAGGACGAGTGCGACAGCACCCAGGCGACGGCGTCGAGGATCGCGGGGGTGACCCGCTCGCTCGGCTCGAACGCGTGGGCGAGCCCGTCCACCAGCACGAGCTTCGACGGACCACCGAGGTTGGCGTGGAGGAGCTCGGCGGACCGGGTGGTGATGAACGGATCGGCGGTCCCGTGCACCACGCACACCGGCACGCCGACCGAGCGCACGACCTGCGCCGGTGGCGCGCCGCGCTCGATGGACGGCGCGACCCGCACGCCGAGCCTCGAGCGGGCGATCGAGCGTCCGAAGCGGGTCGTCACGATGAATGCGGCGAGCACGCCGCGGACGTTGCGGGGAAGCCTCCACTCCGCGGGGCAGGCGACGGTGACGACTCCCGCGAGCTCGGCACCCGTCTCCGCGGCGTGACCGAGCGCCGCGATCCCACCCATCGAGGTCCCGACGAGGACGACGCGCGGCGCATGCTCGCGGGCGAGCGCCACGACGGCGGCGACGTCATGGCGCTCGAGCACGCCGAGCGTGGTCTCACCACCCGACGCACCGTGCCCGCGGGCATCGAAGGTGACCGCGGTGAAGCCCGCGTCGCTCAGGGCGTCCACCACCGCGTCGACGTTCGCTTCGGCCGCGTGCGCGCTGAACCCGTGGGCGACGACGACCGCGACGCGGTCGCGAGCCGTACGGCTGGATCCGGCGATCGGTGGCGTCACCCGGACCGAGAGGTCGACGCCGTCGGCCGTGCGGATCCGGAACCGGCCCTGCTCCTCGCGGACGCGGTGCGCGGTGGTCGCGATGGAGGCCGAACGAGCGCGCGCTGCGCCGCGCGTCGCGGTGCTCATCCGCGGGTGACCTCGAGGATGCGGTCGGTGAGCTCCGGTCGGCACACGATGAGATCGGGGAGCCAGGGATCCGGCTGGTTGTACTCCAGCGGGGAGCCGTCGAGACGGGAGGTGTGCAGCCCGGCGGCCTGCGCGACGCGCGCCGGGGCCGCGGAGTCCCACTCGTACTGTCCGCCCGCGTGCACGTACGCGTCGACGTGGCCTTGCACCACGGCCATCGTCTTCGCGCCGGCCGAGCCGAGGTACGCGAGCTCGGCGCCGAGCGCGGTCGCGACTCGTCGAGCGACCGCCGGCGCGCGTGAGCGGCTCACGACGACGCGCAACGGCCGGTCGTCGTTGGCCGGGACCACCGGGGGCTGAGCGGTCGAGAGCACCATCCCGAGCGCGGGGAGCGCGACCGCGGCCGCCGTGAGGCCCGAGCCGCGCTGCCAGAGCGCCACGTGCACCGCCCAGTCGCTGCGCCCGGGCTCGGTGTACTCACGCGTCCCGTCGAGCGGGTCGATGATCCACACCCGGTCGGCATCGAGCCGGCGGGGATCGTCGACCGACTCCTCCGAGAGCACGCGATCACCCGGGTGATCGCCAGCGATGTGCTCGAGGAGGTGACGGTTCGCCCGCGCGTCACCGGCGTCGCCGAGGGCCCACGGCGCGTGCCCGTCGTCGCGCATCGCCAGGAGCAGCTCGCCCGCGCTCGCGGCGTAGTGGGCCGCGGCGGCGTGATCATCCATCGTGATCGCCCATCGAATCAGTATGGACGCGGTGCTCACCGCCGCCGAACCCTGGCGCGGGCTTCATGGTGCCCTGATGTGGCTCCGCTTGCATGGTCGTCGATCCCCCCGACCAGAAGGGAACCACCATGATGGATCAGACCACGAGCACTCCCACCCCCGCGACCGGGTCGTCCCCCCGGCCCCGGTTCGCGACCCGGAGCCGGAAGGCGCTCGTCGCACTCACGGCGGCCGGCGCACTCACCCTCGGTGGCGCCGGCGCGGCCTTCGCTGCCGATGCACCCCCCACCGGTCCCAACGGCATGCCTCCGGCCGCCGGTCACGAGGGACCTGGCGGTGTGCGCCTGCGCGCGGCGCACATCTCGTTCCAGGCGGCAGCCGAGGCGCTCGGGATGAGCCCCGAGGAGCTCCGCGCGCAGGTCAAGGACGGGCCCCAGTCGATCGCGCAGGTTGCGGGTGACCAGACGGGCGCGGTCGTCGAGGCCATCGTCGCGGCGCTCACCGCCCGGGTCCACGAGGCCGTGGCGAACGGCACGGTCCCGGCGGAGCGGGCCGAGAAGGTCGTGCAGCGTCTCCCGGAGATGGCGGACCGCTTCGTGAACCGGGTTCCCGGCCAGCACACGTCCTGAGCCTGCGCCTCGACCTCGACGCCCCTGCGGCGTCGAGGGGCCGGTGCCGGGTCCCCCGGCGGCCGGGCCACAACGGTGCGGGGGAACCCGAC
>BTUT01000316.1:0-4351 GCA_045862935.1 Acidimicrobiia bacterium | reverse complement strand
AAGGCTTCGTGTTCGCGCGCATACGTCGCGAGGTCGAGCGCGACATGGCAGGCGTCGACCGGATCGTTCACGACGAACATCACCTCGTCGCCGATCGTCTTGACGAGACGCCCACCGCGCCCGCCGATGGCCTCCACGGCGTGGGACTCGAACTCCTGCATCACGTGGCCGAGCTCGTTCGGGTCGAGGTGGAGCACCATCGAGGTGGAGCCGACGAGATCGAGGAAGCCCACCGTCATCGTGGCGGTTGCGCCGCGGCCCGAGACGCCGAACCGGCGAGCGGCGGCCTCCACGTGGTGCAGGTAGAGCGCTTCGATCGCGGCCAGGCTCGCATCGATCACGAGCCGTCCGGCAGCCCAGATCGTCTGCGCCTGCTCGAGCTCGCTCACGCCCTGCTCGTCCATCGGCACCGACTTCACGATCCCGAACGTGGCCATCGCCGCATCGGCGATCGACGCCACCGCAGCACCGACCGCTCGTGTGAACTGCGTCGTCGCGTCGTCACCGAAGAACTCGGCGCCGCCCACGGCGGCCGCGAACCCACGCCGATCGCGCTCGGTGAGCACCGGGGCGTCGGGATCGACGTCGGGCAGCCCCGCGGCGCGCCACAGCACCTGGAACCGCGCCAGCGAGATCACGCCCTCGGCATCGAGATCGCGCGGCGACAGGCGCACCGAGCCTTCGCGGCGGGCGAGCGCCCCCGCGAGCACGGGCAGCCTTCCCACTGCGTCGGCCTCCACCATCTCGTCGACCGTCGCGCCGCGCGCGGCGAGGAACTCCAGGACCGCGAGCCGGTCCGTGGCATTCCTCGCCGCGGGGTCGTAGAGACCGGCCACCTGCCACGCGGCGACGTCGTACATGGCCAGCGACGCTACCGACTCGACAGGGCGCCCGCCGTCGCGTCAAGGTACGGCGGTGCACATCGGCCTGAGCCCCGAGCACCTCGCGCTGCGCGACGAGCTGCGGGCGTACTTCACCGATCTCGTGACGCCGGACCTGCGCGCCGAGGGTGGCGCGGAGTCGGGCGGTCCGCTCACGCGCGCCGCGATGCGCAGGATGGGCGCCGACGGATGGCTCGGCATCGGGTGGCCGGTCGAGCTCGGCGGCCAGGGCCGCTCGCCCATAGAACAGCAGATCTTCATCGACGAGGCGCAGGCCGCAGGGGCGCCCGTCCCGCTGCTCACGATCAACTCGGTCGCGCCCACGTTGATGCGCTTCGGCACTCCGGAGCAGAAGGCCGCCTACCTCCCGCGCATCCTCGCCGGTGAGATCCAGTTCGCGATCGGCTACTCCGAGCCGAGCGCAGGGACCGACCTCGCTGCGCTGCGCACTCGCGCCGAACGCGACGGCGACGAGTGGCTGATCAACGGGCAGAAGATCTACACGAGCATCGCCGAGCAGGCCGACTACGTGTGGCTCGCGTGCCGCACGGACCCCGAGGCGCCACGCCACAAGGGCATCTCGATCATCATCGTGCCCACCGACACGCCCGGGTTCTCGATCACGCCGATCCACGTCATGGGCGGCGCACGCACCAACGCCACGTACTACGACGACGTGCGCGTGCCCATCGGCAACCTGGTCGGCGAGGAGAACGGCGGCTGGTCGCTCATCACGAACCAGCTGAACCACGAACGCGTCGCGATCGCGCCCGCAGGGTGGGTGCTCAGGCGCTTCAACGAGGTGCTCGCGTGGGCCCGGAGCACGCATCTGGTCGACGGCCGACGGGTGATCGACCAGGAGTGGGTGCAGGTGAGCCTCGCTCGGGTACGGGCCCGGCTCGAGTACCTGCGCCTGCTCAACTGGAAGGTCGCGTGGTCGGCCACCGAGGGCGCGGTGTCACCGGCCGATGCCTCGGCCACCAAGGTGTTCGGCACCGAGCTCTACATCGAGGCCTACGGGTTGCTGATGGAGGTGCTCGGCCCCGAGAGCGCGCTCCGTGATCCGGATTCGACGGGATGGATGCGCAACCGGCTCGAGTCGAGCTACCAGGGCACCCTCGTGCTCACCTTCGGCGGCGGGACGAACGAGGTGCAGCGCGACCTGATCTCCATGTTCGGTCTCGGGTTCCCACGAGCGAAGCGGTAGACGCCGGCGATGACCGCGTCCCTCGACTTCTCGTTCTCCGACGACCAGGTCGCCCTGCGTGCGCTGGCGGATCGCATCCTCGACGACCACGTCACGCCCGAGCGTCGAGCCGACGTCGAGCGCAACCCCGACTGGTTCGACCGCGAGACCTGGCGCGCGCTCGGCGACGCCGGCGTGCTCGGGGCGGGGCTGCCCGAGGCGCTCGGAGGTGGCGGCGGCGACTTCCTCGAGGTCGGGATCGCCCTGGAGTCGATCGGGCGTCACGTGGCGATGGTGCCGATGCTCGCGAGCATCGTCGGGGGCGCGCTCCCCATCGCCCGTCACGGCGACGACGCCCAGCAGGCCCGATGGGTTCCCCCCGCCGCGGCCGGCACCGTGGTGCTCGGTGCGGCACTCCAGGAGCCCGGCAACGACCATCCGACCCGGCCGGTCACGAGCGCGGAGCTGGCCATCGACGGGTGGCGGCTGCACGGGGTGAAGCACTGCGTCCCGGCTGCGCACCTCGCCGAGCGGCTCCTCGTCCCGGCCCGCACCGGCGTGGGCACCGGCGTGTTCCTCGTCGATCCCCGCGGCCCGGGGATCGAGCTCGTGCCGGCCACGTCGACGAGCGGCGAGCCCCAGCACCACGTCCAGCTCGACGACGCGCCCGGCGAACCCCTCGGCGACCCGGCGGCGGGCGACCACATCGTGCGAGAGATCGTCGAGCTGGTGACGTGCGGGATCTGCCTGGTGCAGGCCGGGGTGAGTGACGCCGCGCTGGCGATGACCGCCCAGCACGTGACGACCCGGGAGCAGTTCGGCCAGCCGGTCGCGCTCTTCCAGGCCGTGTCGCAGCGCGCCGCGGACGCGTTCATCGACACCGAGGCCATCCGGCTCACGGCGTGGCAGGCCGCATGGCGGCTCTCGGAGCGGCTCCCGGCCGCCGACGAGGTGGCCATCGCCAAGTTCTGGGCCGCCGAGGGCGGCCAGCGGGTCGCGCACGCGGCGCAGCACCTCCACGGGGGCATCGGAGCCGACGTGGACTACCCACTGCGCCGGTACTTCACCTGGGCGAAGGCCAACGAGCTCGCCCTGGGATCGGCGACCCGCCAGCTCCTCGCGCTCGGGGCCCGGCTGGCCGACGGCGACGCCTGAGCCGCGCCCCGGGCGGCTCGGGCATCGCGTCGCCGCACCCCGACGCCGGAGCATGTGACATCGGGCGACCCAGGTTGTCGCTCTCGGCCACATGCCCGGAACGAGCCGAGTTGAACCCTGCCGGTCCGCCGATGCCCGGCGCTTGCCGGCCCTCGGTACATTCGCCCGGATGCGTCGCTCCCCCCGGTCGCCGTCCGCGCTCGTGATGACGCTCGCCGTGCTCACCGCGATCGCCGCACTGGTGGCCCTGACCGGCTGCACGAGCGCGAGCCGTCCGACGCTGGACGACGAGCGGTCGCCCGCGACCACTGCGTCGCGCGGTCAATCGGCCGCCGACCCGCTCACCCGATCGCCCACGTCCGCGACGCCCGCCTCCCCGGCACCGGGCGGCTCGCTCATCGCGCAGGCCGTGGTGCCCCTCGTCGCGGTGTACGAGCACCCGGACGCCGCGGCACCGATCCGCCGCTTCGAGAACCCCTGGTTCGTCAACGACGACGCCCGGTACCCGGTCGACACCGTCTTCCTCGCCCAGGAGCAGCGCAACGGATGGGTGCGCGTCCTGCTGCCGGTGCGCCCCAACGGCAGCACGGGCTGGGTGCGCGCGACGGACGTGCGGCTCGTGCCCAACCGCTTCCGGATCGAGGTCGACCTCGGCGACCACGCCCTCACGGTCTACGACGGCGACCAGGTGCTCGTGCGCGACACCGTTGCGGTCGGCAAGCCCGAGACGCCCACGCCCGTGGGGACCTTCTACCTCCGGGTGCTGCTCCAGGCGCCCGACCCGACCACCGTCTACGGCCCCTACGCCTACGGGCTCTCGAGCCACTCCGAGGCCCTCGACGAGTTCAACGGAGGAGACGCGGAGATCGGGATCCACGGCAACAACGACCCGTCGCTGCTCGGCCGGAGCGTGAGCGCCGGTTGCATCCGCATGGACAACGAGAAGATCACCCGCCTCGCCGGGCTGCTCCCGCTCGGGACACCCGTCGAGGTGCGCGCCTGAGCCGAGCCACCACGCCCGCCGCACGCGCGCTCACGCGAGGGGCCCGGGGCTCTCCACCATCTCGGCGCGGGTCCGTAGCGGGATCTCCGGCAGGAGGGCCACCACACCGAACGCCACGAGCGCGAT
>BTUT01000315.1:0-4371 GCA_045862935.1 Acidimicrobiia bacterium | reverse complement strand
CGCCAGGGCGAGGCCCCCGAGGTGACCCCGGGTCGCCATCGACCGGATGAACACGCCGGGATCGGTGGCGTGGTCCTGCATGCGGACCCGATCGCCCAGGATCGCCCCTCCCGAGAAGGGGCTGGTCGGGTCGACCGCGAGGACACCCACCTCGAGGCCGTCGGCGCGCAGGCGGGTCACGAGCGCGTCGGAGAGCGTCGACTTGCCGGCGCCCGGGGCTCCCGTGATCCCCACCGCATACGCACGGCCGGTGGCCGGGTAGAGCGCCGCGGCCGCGGCCTCGGCGTCGGGGCCAGCGGTCTCGACGAGCGAGATCAGGCGCGCGACGGCCCGCCGGTCACCCGCGCACGCAGCCCGGACGAGTGCGCCCGGATCCCTCAGATGTCTTCCTCGACCGCGGTGATGCCCGGAACCCGGTCCATGATGATCCGTTCCACACCGGCCTTCAGGGTCATCGTGGACACCGGGCAGGTCCCACACGCCCCGACGAGCTCGACGAAGACGACACCGTCCTCGTCGATCCGCTTGAAGACGATGTCGCCCCCGTCGGCCTGCAGCGCCGGGCGGATCGCGTCGATGGCTTCGAGCACTCCCGCTTCCTGCTCCTCGGGGTTCAGGGTGTCGGTCGCCATCGCGTCTCCTGCTCGTCGTGTCGCCACCGCTGACCGGCGCATGCCCTGGATCGGCGCCGTTTCGTCCCGCGCCGTGGCCGTGGCCAACGCTCCCAGTATCGCAGGCCTTCCCCGCCGCGACGCCCTCCGTGGATGGGGCTCCCGTGGTGGGTCAGCCCAACCGGACCACGTCGGCGCCGAGCGCGCGCAGCTTGCCGGCCAGGTCGGGGTAGCCCCGGTCGATGTGATGGGCGTCGAGCACGCACGTCTCGCCGTCGGCCACCATCCCGGCGAGCACGAGAGCCGCCCCCGCGCGCACGTCGGTGGCACGCACGGGTGCCCCCGAGAGCCCCGCCACTCCCCGAACGACCGCATGCCGGCCGTCGGTGTGCACGTGCGCGCCCATGCGGTTCAGCTCGGCCACGAACGCCAACCGGTTGTCGAACACGTTCTCCGTGACGATGCCGGTGCCGTCGGCCACGGCGAGGACGACGACGGCGAACGGCATGAAGTCGGTGGCGAACCCGGGGAACGGCAGCGTCGGGATGTCGATCGCCGTCGCGCGCTCGTCGGCCACCACACGCACGCCGTCGGGTACCGCCGCCACGCGCGCGCCGAGCTCTCCGAGCCTGTCGGCCGCGCTCCCGAGGTCGTCGAGCGAGATGCCCTCGACCGTGACGTCGCCGCCGGCCACGAGGGCCGCGAACAGGTAGGTGCCCCCTTCGATGCGATCGCCGATCACCGCGTGGTCGGCGGGCACGAGCTCGTCCACCCCTTCGATGGTGACCGTGTGCGTCCCCGCCCCGTACACCTGGGCGCCCATCTTCGCGAGGAACTCGGCGAGGTCCTTGATCTCGGGCTCGCGGGCGGCGTTCTCGATGACCGTCTCCCCCTTGGCGAGCACCGCGGCGCTCATGAGCGTCTCGGTGGCACCGACGCTCGGGTAGTCGAGCACCACGCGCGCGCCGCAGAGCGCATTGACTCGCGCCTCGATGAAGCCGTGGACGACCTCGAGCTCGACACCCATGGCCGCCAGCCCCCGCGTGTGGAGGTCGAGCTTGCGGACCCCGATGTCGTCTCCGCCCGGCATCGCGACCCGCGCACGACCGTTGCGCGCCAGGAGCGGACCGAGCACGTTGATCGACGCACGCATGCGGCTCACCAGCTCGTAGGGCGCCTCCGGGAGGAGCACCCCCGACGCGTCGACGCACAGCGCGCCCTCGCCGGCCCACGAGACGTCTGCGCCGATCGACCTCAGGAGCTCGATCATCACGTCGAGATCGGCGACCGGCGACAGGTTCCGGATGGTCGACGTGCCGGGGGCGAGGAGCGCCGCGGCCAGCTGCTTGCAGCCGGCGTTCTTCGTCATGCCGGCCGCACGGACCGTCCCCCGGAGGGGCCCGGCAGGCCGGACGACGTAGCGCGGACCCGGTTCACTCATCGCGTCTCGATCGTAGGTCCCGGCGCTCAGCGGCCCTGGTAGGTGGGCACGCGGCCCTCGGCGAACGCGTGGATCGCCTCGCCGAAGTCGGCTGAGTTGAGGCACACCGCCTGGTTCTCGGCCTCGATCACGAGACCGTCGCGCACGGAGCGCCCGTCGAGCGCCGCATGGACCGCCCGCTTCGCGCCCCGCACCGCGAGCGGCGGGGCGGCCGCGATCGTCCCCGCCAGCGCGGCGGCGGTCGCCAGCACCTCGTCGTCGGGTACGAGTCGCTCCACGAGACCGATGCGCGCCGCCTCGCCCGCGTCGATCGTGGCTGCGGTCGCGATGAGCTCGATCGCCTTCCCAGTCCCGACGATCCGGGGGAGGCGCTGGGTGCCGCCGAGGTCGGGGAGGATCCCGTACCGGTGCTCGAGCAGGCCGAGCTTCGCACCGTCGCCCGCGATGCGGATGTCGCAGGCCAGCGCGAGCTGGAGGCCGGCCCCCAGCGCGAAGCCGCGGATCGCGGCGATGGTCACGAACGGCGCCTCGGCGAGCCAGGTGTAGGAGTCCTGCGCGGTGAGGATCATGTCGACGGTGGGATCGGCGTGGCGGGGCGACGCTCCCTCGGTGAGCGCTTGCGGGTTCGAGCCGTCCGCGAACACCGCGGTGTCGATCCCGCTGGAGAACGCGCGGCCTTCGCCACTCACCACCAGCGCCCGGATGTCGCCCGGCTCGTCGAGGAGCGCACGGCCGAGCGCCCGCATCTCGTTCCACATCTGCGTGGTGAACGCGTTCAACCGCTCCGGGCGATGGAGCCGGAGACGGCCCACGTGCCCGTCGACCTCGAAGCGCAACGTCTCGTATCCGCTCATCGCTCCCTCGCTGCGCCGGAGAGGGCGGCGCCCTCAGCCAAGACCGGTGACCCAGGCGACGGTCGCGTCCGCGACGGTCGCCAGGACGTCGTCCAGCGTACGGCCGCTCGACCGCAGCGGCCTGAAGCCGTGGTCGGCGGTGTCGAGCCAGGACCACGACACCGGACCTCGGATCCTTCGGGCCGACCGGACGAGCTCCGCCCGCGTCGCGAGCGAGTCGCGGGTGCCGCTCACGAAGAGCACGGGAAGCGTGAGGTTCGCGAAGTGACCGTCACGGAGCGCGTCGGGCCTCCCCGCCGCGTGGAGCGGATAGCCCAGGAGGAGCAACCCCCGCGCGGGCACGGGGTCGAGGGCATCCCCCACGACCAGCGAGCAGTAGCGCCCACCCATCGAGCGCCCACCCAGCACGAGGTCCTCGGGGGCCAGCCTCGTGCGTCGCGCGAGCTCGGTTGCCGCCGCGCGCGTGGCCGCGAGCAGCGCAGCCGGACGATCGGGTGCGCGCCGGCCCGCGTCGCGGTACGGGAAGTTGAACCGCAACGACGGCACCTTCGCGTCGGCGAGCGCGTCGGCCACGGTGACCAGGGCGGGAGCGTCGAGGTCGGCGCCGGCGCCGTGGGCGAGGAGCACGGCACGGTCCGCGCCGCGCGCGGAGCCCTGGAACGCGTACGTGGTCATCCGTGGAGCCTCCCGCCCGTCCGGCCCTCCCGGGGCGCGCCGAGCACCTCGGTCAGGAACTCGTCGGTGCGCCTCAATGCGTCCACCACGGTCTCGGGCCGCTTCCAACCGTGGCCCTCACCCGGGTAGACGTGGTACCGGGCATCGCCACCCGCCGCCCGTACGGCGGTGACGAAGCTCGCGACCGCGGCGATCGGCACCACCGGATCGGCGTCACCCTGCAGCACGAGGAGCGGTGCCCGGATCGCGGCACCGTGGCGCCGTGGTGACCGGTCGACGAGGTCACGGGTCGCGCCCGGGAGCGGCCCGACGAGCGTGTCGAGCGAGTGCCGCTCGAAGCGATGGGTGGCGCCAGCGAGCGCGAGCAGGTCGGTGACGGGGTACGACACCGCGACCGCACGGACCCGATCGGGGACGCGAGCCGCCACGAGCAGGGCGAGGTACCCGCCCGCGCTCCCACCCACGAGCGCGATCCGGTCGGGATCGCCCCAGCCGGACCGAATGGCCGCGTCGAGGCCGGCGATCACGTCGTCGACGTCGCGCACACCCCATCGCCCGTTCAGCGCCTGTGCGTAGCTCCGCCCGTAGCCGGTGGAGCCGCGAGGGTTCGGCGCGAGGACGGCCCACCCGCGGGCGACCCAGTGCTGGAGCCGCGGTGCCCACTCCACCCGCGTCTGGTCGGTCGGGCCACCGTGGAGGTGGACGAGCAGCGGCGGGGGCGCCCGGTGGGGCCCCGTCCTCGGCGGGGCGAACAGGAGCCCGTGCACGTCGGCGCCGTCGCGCGAGGCCC
>BTUT01000314.1:0-4372 GCA_045862935.1 Acidimicrobiia bacterium | reverse complement strand
GCTTCGTCGGCATCGGGGCGTTCGCGATGTTCAAGGTCGCGGGCAGCGCCGACGGCTGGTGGATCCTTCCCGGTGACCGCGGTGCGCTGTGGGGACTGGTGGTGGCAGCGATCTTCGCGGTCCCGTTCGGGGTGCTCATCGCGCTCCCTGCCGTACGCCTGCAAGGGCTGTACCTCGCGCTCGCCACGATGGCCTTCGCGTCGATGGCCGAGTACCTCTTCTTCGAGCAGGAGGACGTGTTCGGCAGCGGGGGCCGCCAGATCCCGCCGATCCGGCTCTTCGGGCGGGGGCTCGACGAGCCGTTCTCGTTGCTCGGGATCGACTTCAGCGAGGACGCCGCGATGCTGCTGTTCGTCACCGCGGTGTTCTGCGTCCTGGGCCTCGGCATGGTCGCGCTCCGCCGCAGCGCGTACGGCCGCCGGCTCATCGCGATGCGCGACAGCCCGGCCGCCTGCGCCACGCTCGGGGTCAACCTGTTCGCGACGAAGCTCGGGGTCTTCGCGCTCGCCGCCGCGATCGCCGGGTTCGCCGGAGGGGTGAACGCCGCGTACCTGGGCTCCGCCGCGACCTCCGACTTCCAGGTGTTCAAGGGCCTCCCGATCCTGATCCTCGCCGTGGTCGGTGGGGTCGCGATCGTGAGTGGCGTGCTGTTCGGCGCGTTCGCGTACCAGTCGTTCTTCTGGTTGGTCGAGCTGTTCCCCGTGAGCAGCTCCCCGACGTTGAACAAGTGGCTCGTCTACTGGCAGCGCATCGGCCCGGGCCTCGCCGGGATCGGGATCGGCCGGAACCCCGACGGCGCTGTGGTCGAGATCGGCGCAGCCGTGCGCGGCGAGCGGGCCCGCCCGGCCCGGTCCTCGGGGTTGCCCGCGGGATCGCCAGCAGGGTCGTCGGGATCGACCGCGGGGTCGGCGGGATCGGTGGCGCAGGGTGCCCACGACGCGGGTGCCGGTGTGACCGACGATCCTGCCGTCGTCACCGGCGGGGAGAGCTGAGCCGTGGCGTTGCTCGAGGTCCGCGACGTCAGCCTCCGCTTCGGCGGGGTGCAGGCGCTGTCGGGCGTCGCGCTGGTGGTCGAGTCCGGGGCGGTGACCGGGCTCATCGGGCCGAACGGCGCGGGCAAGACCACCCTCTTCAACGTCGTCACGGGGCTCCAGGCGCCGGACGCCGGCGCGGTCCTCCTCGAGGGACGGGACGTCACCACCGTTCGTCCCCACCGGCGGGCCCGCCTGGGCATGGCCCGCACGTTCCAGCGGCTCGAGACCTTCGGCACGCTCTCGGTGCGCGACAACGTGCTCGTCGCCGCCGAGATGCGTCGCCGGTGGTCGCGCGACGGGTCGTCACCGCGGGCCGTGACGGAGGAGGTCATCGGTCAGGTCGGGCTGGAGGCGGTCGCCGGTGAGCGGGTCGACACGCTCCCCACGGGCACGGCCCGTCTGGTGGAGGTGGCGCGGGCGCTCGCGGCCCGGCCTCGGCTGCTGCTCCTCGACGAGCCGTCGGCCGGGTTGAACGAGGCGGAGACCAGCGAGCTCGGGACCCTCCTCCTGCGGTTGTCGGCGACCGGCCTCGGGGTGCTGCTCGTCGAGCACGACATGCGCTTCGTGATGAGCACCTGCAGCCGCATCCACGTGCTCGACTTCGGCCGGGTGATCGCCACGGGATCTCCGGAGGCGATCCAGTCGGATCCGGGGGTGCGCGCCGCGTACCTGGGCGTGGAGCCGGCCGCGCCCGGCGCGGGGGCGGCGGCCACCGGGGCGGTCCCGGACGCGGGGGCGGCGGTCGACGCCGACGCGCTCGCCGATGTCGAGGCCCTGTCGCTGGCCGTGGAGGACGGTGCCCGGATCCACGTTCACGAGCCTCCTCCGGCCACCGAGGCCCAGGGTCCGCAGTCGCCCGCGCTCGAACTGCGCGGGGTGACCGCTGGCTACGGCACGATCTCGGTCCTCTTCGGGGTCGACCTCGTGCTGGGCCGGGGGCAGGTGCACGCGCTCCTGGGCCCGAACGGGGCGGGCAAGTCGACCACCCTCAAGGTCGCGAGCGGCCAGATCCGCCCGACCGCGGGAGAGGTGGCGATCGACGGCGTGCCGATCGGCCGGGCCGGACCCGATGCCCTCGCGCGGCGGGGGCTCTGCCTCGTGCCCGAGGGCCGGGGGGTGTTCCCGAACCTCACGGTCACCGAGAACCTGCGCATGGCGACCTACGCCGGGACGCCGCTGCGCGACGTGCTCGAGCGCGCGTTCACGCGCTTCCCACGCCTCGCCGAACGGCGCAAGCAGCTGGGGGGCACGCTCTCGGGCGGAGAGCAGCAGATGCTCGCGATGGCCCGTGCGCTCGCCACCGATCCCCGCGTCCTGCTCCTGGACGAGCTCTCGATGGGCCTCGCGCCGCTCATCGTGGAGGAGCTCTACGCCGTCGTGCAACGCATCGCGAGCGAGGGCCTCTCCATCCTCGTCGTCGAGCAGTTCGCGCACCAGGTGCTCGGGGTGGCCGACGTCGCGTCGATCATGCTCTCGGGCACCGTGCAACTCAGCGGGTCCCCGAACGACGTGGCCGACGCGCTCGAAGCGGCCTATCTGAGCGGGGCCGTGGAGTCCTGATCGCGGCGGGTGGCGATCCACCCGAGGAGCACGAGCGCGAACAGCAGGCACACCGAGGCACCGAACGCGACGACGAACGGTGCGCCCGTGACGTCGGCCACCGCGCCCATCCACAAGGCGCCGACGGGGATGAGCCCACCCCAGGTCACGATGAACAGCGACATGATCCGCCCGCGCTTCTCGTCCTCCGCGAGGTGCTGGAGCAGCGTGTTGAGGGCGGTAGTCATCGAGAAGTAGCAGAAGCCGACGATCACCGCGCACGCGAGCGCGGCACCCCAGGTGGGCGCGAGCGCGAATCCGATGGTCGCCACGCTGAACCCGATCAGCCAGCGCAACGAGGTGCGCAGCCGCGGGACCGTCCGCCGCATCGCGGTGCCGATCGCGCCGAAGACCGCCCCGACCCCCGACGCCACCACGATCGCGGTGAACGCCCGGGTCGGCTTGTGGTGCACGTCGTTCGCGAAGAGCGGGTACAGCGCGATCTGCGCGCCACCGAACACCGAGAACACGCTCATGGTCAGGAGCGCGCCGAGCGCGGGTGGTCGCTCGCGGGCGTGCCGCAGCCCGTCCTTGATGCGACTCCATGCGCCGAGGTCGCTCGCGGCTTCCAGGCGCGACTGGAGATGGATCCTCAGCAGCAGGACGGCGACGATCGCGCTCGACGCGGCGTAGACCACGAACGCCCAGCCGGCGCCCCACAGGGCGAGCACGGGCGCCGCGAGGGCCGGACCGGCGATGCGGCAGAAGTTGTTGCCCGCCGACGCCATGGAGACCGCGCTCAGCAGGTCGGTGGTGGGTACGGTGTTGGCCACCGCCGCGGACTGCGCGGGGCCGAGGAAGCCGTAGGTCGTGCCGAGGGCGAACGCCGCGACCACGAGGACGCCGGGGCTCGCCAGGTCGGTGAGGATCAGCGCGGCCACGAGCGCACCGAGCACCGCGATGGCCGAGCGGATGACCACGAGCAGGCGCTTGCGATCCATGCGGTCGGCCACCACCCCGGCGAACGGGGCGAAGAGCATCATCGGGATGAAGTTGCAGAAGAAGAGGATGCCGAGCCAGGCCGCGGACTTGTGGGTGATGTCGGCGATGTAGGCCTGGAGGGCGACGAACGAGATCCAGTAGCCGATGTCACCGATCGTCGTCGCGGAGAACAGCAGCGCGAACTGCCGGTGGTGGAGCGCTCGGAACGGATGGGTCGGGACCCCGGGCTCGGGGACGATCTCGCCCGGTGCGGGCCCGGGGAGCGCGGCCTCGCTCTCGGGTGCGGCGATCTCGAACGGCTCTCCCGAGAGCGAGCGGGACGTCACGGCGCATAGGTGCCGTCGCCGCGGCGTGACCAGCCGGACGAGGCGTACGCACCGCCGTCGACGTGGAGCACGGTCCCGGTGACCCACTTCGCCAGCCGCGAGGCGAGGAACACCGCCGCGCCCGCGCAGTCGTCGGGCTCGCCCCAGTCGAGGGGCACCTTGCGGCCGTAGGCCATCGGATCGCCCTGGGTGGCGGCCTCGTTGAGCTGGGCGTCACCCGGGGTGCGGATCGCGTCGGGCGCGATCGCGTTCACCCGGATCCCGCGCGGCGCGAGCTCGAGGGCGAGCGTCTTGGTCAGGCTCGTGATCGCGGCCTTCATCGCGGCGTAGGTGCCGAAGCCCGGCGCGGCGCGGTGGGCCTCGATCGAGGTCACGTTGATGATCGAGCCGCCGGCGGGCATCACCGGCACGGTCGAGCGCACGAAGTGGGTGACGCTCGTGAAGTTCTCGTCGATCATCGTGGCGACGCCC
>BTUT01000313.1:0-4384 GCA_045862935.1 Acidimicrobiia bacterium | reverse complement strand
GCGACCGTGCGCCCTGCACCCGGGTCGCGGATCACGAGCCGGTCGCCGGGCGCGAGCGGCAGCGCCGCGCCGAGGTGCAGCCGGGCGAAGCGGTCGTCCGGGTCGAGCACTCGCAGCGTCGCTGCGTGCTCACCGGACCCGGCGTAGACCTGCACCCGCGCGCGCCGTGCAAGCTTCTCACCCGGGACGACACGCAGGCCGACGTCGACGACCCGCGGCACGGCCCACTGCCCGGGCCGGACGAGCGCGTCCCCCCGGGCCAGGTCGCGGTGCTCGACCCCCGCGAGGTTCAACGCCACCCGGTGGCCGGGTCCGGCGCTCCCGACGTGGTGGCGGGCGGTCTCGATCCCCCGGACGCGCACGTGCGCGCCGCGCCCAGTCACCTCGAGGTCGTCGTCGACGTGCACGGTCCCACCGGTGAGCGTGCCCGTGACGACGGTGCCCGCGCCCTTCGCCGCGAACACCCGGTCGACCCAGAGCCGCGGCCGGTTCACGTCGAGTGCCGACGGTGCCGCGGCGAGCACCTCGTCGAGCGTGCGGACGATGTCGTCGAGCCCCCGCCGCGAGAGGGAGTCGCACGTCACGATCGGTGCGTCGGCGAGGGGCGTGCCCTCGAGGTGCTCGGTGGCCTCGAGGACTGCGAGCTCGAGGGTCTCGTCGTCCACGAGGTCGGCCTTCGTGACCGCGACGAGGCCGTGGGCCACGCCGAGCAGCTCGAGGATCCGCAGGTGCTCCTCGGTCTGGGGCATCCAGCCCTCGGTGGCGGCGATCACGAGCAGCGCGAGGTCGACGGCCCCGACGCCCGCGAGCATGTTCTTGATGAAGCGCACGTGCCCGGGCACGTCGACGAACGCGACGTCGGTGCCCGAAGGCAGCGTGGTGAACGCGAACCCGAGGTCGATGGTGAGCCCGCGGGCCTTCTCCTCGGGGAAGCGATCGGGGTCGGTACCCGTGAGCGCGAGCACGAGCGACGACTTGCCGTGGTCGACGTGGCCGGCGGTGGCGATCGTGCGCACGATCAGTCGCCGCGCGGCCGGTCGCTCACCGGACCTCGCCGTGTGATGCGTCGTTCGTCGGGTCGCCGTCGGTCCGGGCCACGTCGAGCAGCGCGTCGGTGAGTCGAGGGTCGTCCTGCGGGTCCACCGTACGCAGGTCGCACACGATCCGCCCGCGGTCGATGCGGGCCACGACGCCCCGGACCCGGAGCCGAGCGAGCGCGGCGTCGGCGTCCCCGACGGGGAGCGCGACCCCGAACGACGCGATCGTGAGCCCGGGGAGCGATCCACCCCCGGCCACCGCCTCCGTGTCGAGGACCGTGGCGCCCTCCACCCGGTCGGCGACGGCCTGGGCGCGCGCCCGCAGCGCGTCGACGGGCACGGTGGCCATGCGCCACACGGGGAGCGACGCCGCGGTCCCGTCGAGGTAGGCGAGTGCGACGTGCTGGAGCGCTGCCAGGGTGACCTTGTCGGCGCGCACCGCGCGAGCGAGCGGATGACGCGCGCACGCTGACACGAGGTCAGCGCGGCCGACGATGATGCCGGCCTGCGGCCCGCCGAGGAGCTTGTCGCCGGAGAACGTCACCAGCGCGGCGCCCTCGGCGACGACCTGGCGGATGCCGGGCTCGTCGTGCAGCCAGTCGGGACGACGGTCGAGCCACGGCGTGCCCTCGTCGATCAGCCCGGATCCCGCGTCGACCATGACCGGCGGGCCCAGGCTCGCGAGCTGCGCGACCGGGGTCGCCTCGGTGAAGCCCACCATCCGGTAGTTGGACGCGTGCACCTTGAGCAGGAGTGCTGTCTCCGGGCGCAGCTGCACCTGGTAGTCGGCGAGGCGGGTGCGGTTGGTGGTGCCCACCTCGACGAGCCGGCACCCCGACTCGGCCATGATCTCGGGCACCCGGAAGCCGCCACCGATCTCGACGAGCTCGCCGCGCGAGACGACCACCTCCCGGCCGCGCGCGATCGCGCCCAGGGCGAGCAGCACCGCGGCCGCGTTGTTGTTGACGACGATGCCCGACTCCGCGCCGCACGCGCGCGCGAGGAGCGATCCGGCGTGCTGGTGCCGCGAGCCGCGTGCGCCGGTGTCCATCCGGTACTCCAGGTTGGAGTAGCCGGTCGCGATCGCGGTGGCTGCGCCCAGCGAGTCGTGGCCGAGCGGGACGCGGCCGAGGTTGGTGTGCACGATCACGCCGGTCGCGTTGACGACGCGGTGCAGCAGGTTGCGGCGAAGCCCTTCGACCCGGCCGCGCGCGTCGGCGATCACGGCCGCCGCGTCGACCGCGACGCCCGACTCGGCGGCCGATCGGGCGGCGTCGACGGCGGCGCGCGCGCACTCGACCAGCAGGCCGTGGGGGAGCCCGTCGAGCGCGCCCACCACCCGATCGACCGCGGGCACGTTGCGGCGCGGGTCGCTCGCGTCGGGCGCGTCGGGACCGGTCATGCAGGGAGCAGCGTACGGTGCAACCGGGTCGTGCATCCCCGGTGCGCTCCTAGAATGAGGGGGTGAGCCCGCCTGCCGTCGCCGTCAGGGAAGCGGCGACCGTGATGCTCGTCCGGGATGCGCCCGAGCTCGAGGTCTTCATGCTGCGGCGCAACCCGCGCGCCGTCTTCGTGGGCGGTGCCCACGTCTTCCCAGGTGGATCGGTCGACGCGCTCGACGGCGATCCCGCGCTGGCGGCCCGGTCGACCGGTCTCGCTCCCGCCACGGCCGACGCGCTGCTCGGCGTCCCAGGCGCGACGCGGTTCTGGGTCGCCGCGCTGCGGGAGACGTTCGAGGAGGCTGGCGTGCTGCTCGCCCGTCACCGTGGGGACGGCACGCTGCTCGACGTCGAGCGCGCCACCCGGACCTCCCTCGCCTCGGCGCGCGCACGTCTGCTCAGGGGCGTCACCGACCTGGCCGCGGTGCTCGACGCGCACGACGCGTCGCTCGACCTGGGTGCGCTCGTACCGTTCGGGCGTTGGATCACGCCCGTCGGCGCGCCGCGCCGGTTCGACACTCGCTTCTTCGTGGCGGCGGCGCCTGCGGGCCACGAGTACGCCCACGACGACGTCGAGCTCGTCGACTCGGAGTGGCTGCATCCCGACGACGCGCTCGATCGCGCGCGCGCCGGTGCCATCGAGCTCATCTACCCCACGATCCGCTCGCTGCTCGTCATGCGTCGCTTCACGAGTGCGGCCGCGTTCCTCGAGGCCACGCGGGCGCGTTGGGATGCGCCCGATCCGTTGCGGGTCATGGACCTCGAGCAGGGCTGGCAGATCGACCTCACCACCGACCAGGAGCACCGCGCGGACGACGAGGCGTCACGGTTCGTGATGGGCATGGGGCGTTCGGACCGGGCGGCCGACGCGCACGTCGATGTCGATGCCGCCGCCGATGCCCCGGGCAGCGTCGCGGTGGGCCGCTGACATGCACGTCTCGGGTGGGGAGCCGGAATGCCCGACATGACGCCGGGCGTGCCCAGCGCGCTGTCCCCCCTCGTGCGGCGCATCGTCGCACCCAACCCCGGGCCGTTCACCGGACCGGGCACCAACACGTACCTCGTCGGCATCGACGAGGTCGCGGTGATCGACCCCGGCCCCGACGACCCGGGGCACATCGACGCGATCATCGGGGCGTCGATGCGGGAGCGTGTGCGTTGGGTCCTGCTCACCCACTTCCACCCCGACCACGTCCCGGGCACCGCCCGGCTCGTGCGCGAGACCGGCGCCGAGGTGCTGGCCTTCTCGAAGAAGCTCCCCAAGGGCAGCGAGGTGGTCGTCGACCGCGTGATCGGTGAGCGCGACACGATCGAGGGTACGGAGTTCGGTCTCGACGTGCTCCACACGCCGGGCCATGCTCCCGAGCACCTCTGCTTCCTCCTGGAGGAGGAGCGCGTGCTGTTCACCGGCGACAACGTGCTCGACGGGATGTACTCGGTGATCAACCCCACCCGCGGTGGCGACATGGACACCTACGTCGAGACGCTCGAGCGCCTCGAGCGCCTGCGCACGAGCCGCCTCTGCCCGGCCCACGGCGACGTGATCGACGAGCCCAAGGCCCGGATCCGTGACTACCTCGAGCACCGGCGTGCCCGCGAGGCGGAGATCCTGCGCCTGGTGCGCAAGCAGCCCGCGAAGATCGCCGACCTCGTGGGGTGGATCTACGGCGACGTCGACCTCCCGCCGGAGCTGGTGGAGGCCGCGAGCTGGCAGGTGCAGGCGCACCTGGTGCGGCTCAAGCGTGCCGGCAAGGTCGCCGGCACCTCGGCGCGATCGGCCTGGTCCGCGGCCTGAGTCGAGCGGCCCCGAGTCGACCCGAGCCGTGCGGGCCCCGAGTCGGCCTGAGCCGAGCGGCCCCGAGTCGGCCCGATCCCGCCCGAGCGGGCCGCCCCCGGCGTCGCCCGCCC
>BTUT01000312.1:0-4443 GCA_045862935.1 Acidimicrobiia bacterium | reverse complement strand
CCCCCGAGGCCATCGCCGATGTCACGGAGGAGACCGTCCAACGCCGCGAAGGTCACGCTCTCGTGACGCGTCGCCCCATCGAGCACCGATTGGAACACGAGCTGGATGTCGTCGGCTTCGACGGACGTGCCGAACGCATCGATCGACAACGTCGCGCCAGGCTCGGCAGCCACCTCACTTGCCTCCGCGTCGACGAAGCTCGGTCGATAGCTCTCGAGCAGTTCGTTCATCGCGTGCGCAAGGAGCCGTCGGCGCTCCTCGATGAATGCTGGATACGCCTCGACGGCACGAACCGCCGGGTCGGACGGCACGAGATGATCCGCGAAATACGACGCGTCCGTCTCCGCCAGCTCTTGGAAGTAGTCGACGGGCGAACGCGCGAGGATCTTGCGGTTCGCCTTGTCGGAGATGAACGCGAGGTTTGCCAGGTCGTTGATCTCCGCCTTGCTGTACGTCGTCCGCAGTCGAGCCCGTGGATGGATGTGGTGGTACTCCACGCTGTACGCGCCGTCATGACTCAGCGCGACCGGTGACCCGTACCACCAGTCCCGCGCTCCCTTCTGCCTCACCACGAGGTAGCTGAGCAGGAAGAAGGGGCTCGTCGAGCCCTTCCCCGCCAGCGCGGCAGGTGTGATCTCGATCTTCGTGTTCAGGAGACCGAGATTGGAACAGAGGGAGCGCAACGGGTCGGCGGCCCGGAGCGCCGTCACGTCCTGCGCGATCACCGTGGCGGCCGACGCGCTGTATCGCGCCTGGATCGCGGCAACCAGCAACCAGTACACCAGCGCGTTCCGCTCATCCGCACCCAGCGGAGTGTCGGGCCGCGTGCCGAAGTAGTAGACGAGCGGCACCAACGCGTTGGCGGAGGGCAGCAGCTTGCTGTTGTCGAGCCCCACCTCGGCGACGAGCAGGTTCACCGTGTGGGCGATGCCGCGCTCGAGCTGCTTCCATGCCTCCTCGAGCTGCTCGATGGAGGTGGTGGCGAAGGCGCTCGGGCTCGTGCTCTCGTTGGCGAGCGCCGCGAACGCTCGGACGAGGAAGGCGGTGTCGAGGTCGTTGTACCGCTCCGCGCGCTGCCGTTCGACCAGCTCGTCGATCCTGGCGACGACGCCGGGCCAGCGCGCCGACAACGTCGCCAGCGCGAGGTCGGTGTCCTTGAGAGCCCTGCCGCGTGAGTTCACCCGGACGAAGACCTCGGTGACCTCCGGATACGGCAGGTCGTCGAGGATCTCCAGGAAGTACGAGTAGTCGCCGATCCGGCGGACGCGCTCGAGTCGCTCGTGGAGCTCGGCCGGCGTCAGCTCCGGCGCCACCGGGGCCAGCTCCTGCACGAGGCCGAAGGTATCGACTTCACCGCCGAGGAGCTCGTACACGAGCACCCACCGCCGGTCGCGCTTCGTCGCCGCGCTCTCGATCTGGAACCTCTCGGTCACGATGTTGAAGACCACTCGGGCACGCTCGTGCCCCGTGAACACGCGGTGGAGGGATGTCAGCCGTTGCTGACCGTCGAGCAGGTAGAGCGGCTTGACGACGAACACCGGGCCGTCACCCACCGAGGTCGCCAGATCCTTCTCGGTCACGGTCTCCGTGGTCTCCCACAACAGGATCGATCCCGACGGGTACCGCCGGTAGAGCGAGTCGACGAGACCTGCGACCTGCGCCGGCTTCCACACGTACGCCCGTTGGATCTCGGGGAGCCGGAGCGCGCCCTGGGAGACCTGGTCGATCAGGTTGCGGATCGTGGCCGTTGCCGTCCTCATGACTGCCCCACCTCGTAGACCTGCATGACCTCGTCGCCGTAGTGGTTGATGAGCTTGACGGCGATCCGGCCGGTCGCCGGGATCGGGAACGGGCGGGACGTCGTCGCGTACAGCGACGCCCAGGCGGCCTCGTCGATGTCGGCCCGCAGCGCCTTCGAGAGCGACCGGTACGGATCCTGGCCGCCGGTGAAGTAGGCGTGACGCACGAACTCGAGCTCGGCCTGGCGCCCACCCTTCTTGCGGGACGGCGGGATCGGCACGAAGTGCGAGCTGCGGCGCCGGCCGTCGACGACCTCGTCGGTGATGCCGTCGTCGTCGAAGCGGAAGTGCCGAGTGGGCTCGTCGTACGGCGAGTTGAGGATCGGGTTCTCGATGATCCGCCCGCCCATGGCCCCTCGCCCCGTCAGGCGTTTGGTGCTGTTTGACCATATCTCGTCGTCGAGAGGCGAGTGAGAGCGTGTGTCCGGGTCCCCCGCGGGCGCGCGTCAGACCAGAACCTTGCTCCACCCCCTTGTCATCGAACAGGTGTTCGTGTAGAGTGGAGTTGCTCACCCCCACTTCCCCGTGAGCCTCGAGCCGCTCCGTCCGCGTCGCTCCGGCCGGACGAGCGCTCCACCGGCCGACGATCGGGATGGTCCCGATCCAGATGGCCTCGATCAAGACCGCTTCGGGGAGGTGTGCGATGTGCGATCTGCGTGAGGGCGTGTCCGCCGCGGCGGCGCGGGACCGGTCGGGATGGTCGAGCGCGGCCCGGTCGGCAGAGCTGCTGGAGCTGCTCGGCGTGCGAGAGCGCCTCGACGCCCTGATCGTCCAGGTCGCCGGCGCATGGGATCGCGAGCAGTCCTGGGCCCTCGACGGTGCCGCCTCGCCGGTGGCCTGGCTGGCCCATCGCGCCCCGCTGACCCGCCAGGACGCGTCGGTGCTGATGCGCACCGCCCGCCACGTCGGGACCCACGACAAGACCGCCAAGGCATTGGATGCGGGCGACATCACCGCCACCCACGCGCAGATCGCCGCCCGTGCCTCGAAGCACCGCGAGGAGCACTACCCCGAGCACGAAGACGTGATCCTCGATGCGGCCCGCACCCTCGACCCCGCCGGGTTCCGCGACGTGATGGCCCACTGGCGCCACTGTGCGGACGCGGTCACCGACCACCACGACGCTCGCGACCAGATGGACGGCAACTACCTCGACATCGACGCGACCTTCGCAGGTGTCGGGCACCTCGACGGGCGCCTCGACCCCATCAGCACCAAGGCACTGACCGACGTGCTCGACCAGATGGAGCCTCCCGACCCGATCGACCGGCCGGGCGGTCCCCGCACCCTCGGCCAACGCCGTGCGGCCGCGCTGGTGCGCCTGGCGTGCGGCGACGCCCCGCCTGCGGTCAGCATCGACATCCTCGTCGACGAGGACACCTTCGCTTCACGCATGCCGGCGGATCTGAGCCGGGCGGTGTGCGAGCTCTGCGGGCACGGGCCCATCAGCCCCGCGGTCGTCTCGATGCTCGCCTGCGACGCCGCCATCGGCCGCATCGTCCGCCGCGGCGAGGGCGAGGTCCTCGACATCGGCCGCCGCAGCCGCCTCGTCACCGCCTCCCAACGGCGCGCGCTCAGCGCCCGGGACCGCGGCTGTGTCGAACCCGGCTGCCACGCCCCCGCCCAGTGGTGCGACGCGCACCACATCCGGCACTGGACCCGCCACGGCCCCACCGACCTCGCCAATCTCGAGCTCCGCTGCCGGCGCCACCACCTCCTCCAGCACCAGCGCGACCTCGCCACCGTGCTCCCCCGACGCCAATGACCATGCTCGGGACCGGGCCCGCCGATGGCGTCACACGGCGTCGGTACGCTCGACCCATCGACGCGCTGACCCCGTTCTCCCCCGCCGTCCGGGCCTGGTTCGAGGCGTCGTTCGCCGAGCCCACCCCCGTGCAGATCGGGGCGTGGGCCGCCATCGCGGCCGGTGAGCACACCCTCGCGCTCGCTCCCACCGGCTCGGGCAAGACGCTCGCCGCGTTCCTCTGGGCGATCGACCGGCTCACCAGCGAACCTCCGTCCCCCGCCGAGGAGCCCCGGTGCCGCGTGCTCTACATCTCGCCGCTCAAGGCGCTCGCGGTCGACGTGGAGCGCAACCTCCGGGCACCGCTCGTCGGCATCGGTCACGCCGCCGACCGGCTCGACGTCCCGGCCCGCATCCCCACGGTCGCGATCCGCACCGGCGACACGCCCAACGACGAGCGGCGCCGCATCCAGCGCACGCCGCCCGACGTCCTCATCACCACCCCCGAGTCGCTCTACCTCGTGCTCACGTCCCAGGCCCGCCGGATCCTGCGCGACGTCCACACGGTGATCGTCGACGAGATCCACGCCGTCGCGGGCACGAAGCGGGGCGCGCACCTCGCGCTGTCGCTCGAGCGGCTCGAGGAGATCACCGCGCGTCCCCCCCAGCGCATCGGCCTCTCGGCCACGCAGCGCCCACTCGACGAGATCGCGCGCTTCCTCGGAGGGCGCACGGCAGACGGGTGGCGGCCGGTCACGATCGTCGACACGGGCACCACGAAGCAGCTCGACGTCGAGGTGATCGTCCCCGTCGACGACCTGAGGGACATGGGATCACGCGCGCCGAGCCCCGACGACGACCACGCCGGACAACGGCACCGCGACGACCACCGCCACGACC
>BTUT01000311.1:0-4448 GCA_045862935.1 Acidimicrobiia bacterium | reverse complement strand
ATCAGCAGCCACGCCGCCCGACATCCAGCCGTCACCGCAGCGCAGCGCGCGGCGGAGTGCCGCATCGGAATCGCCCCCGAACAGGATCGGTGGGTGCGGCGAGGAGCGGATCGGGGGCTCGAGGTGCACCCGGTCGAAGGTGAAGTGCTTCCCGCGGAACGAGGGCTCGGGCTCGGTCCACAGAGCCCGCAGCGCGGCCGCCGCCTCCTCGGTGCGCGAGAAGCGTGTGCGGGGGTCGAGGCCGAGCGCGGTGAGCTCCTCGGTGAGCCAACCCACGCCGACGCCGAGGATGAGGCGCGGGCCCGCGAGCGCTTCGAGGGTCACGCTGTGCCGCGCGGTGACGATGGGGTGACGGAGGGCCAGCAGGTACACCGCAGTGCCGAGGCCGATCGTCGAGGTGGCGCCCGCGATCGTCCCGAGGACGATCCACGGGTCGTAGAGCGGCGTTGCGCTCCCGTACGGGAACTCCCCGTCTGATGTCCCCGGGTACCGCGACGCGAACTCGACCGGGATGACCACGTGATCGGGCACGAACACCGACTCGTAGCCCAGCCGCTCGGCACGTGCCGCGAGGTCGGGCATGTGCTCCGGACGGATCCGCACGAGGTTCAGCCCCAGCTTCACGACGCGCATCGTGGCACACGCCCTACGCTCCGTCTCGATGGAAGAGCTCGAGACGAACCAGGTTCCCGAGAACGTCCCGGCGATCGAGGACTGGAACCGCCTGCTCGCCGGCCGGGTCGCGGTGGTGACCGGCGGGGGCGACGGTATCGGCGGCGCGATCTCCCGCCTGTTCGCGCAACATGGGGCCCACGTCGAGATCGCCGAGATCGACGAGGCGCGCGCACGTCGCGTCGCGGGCGACATCACCGAAGCCGGCGGGAGCGCGCGGTCCCACGTGGTGGACGTGACCGACTTCGAGGCCGTCGCCGGATTCGCCGACGCGGTCCTCGCCGTGCACCCCCACGTGCACGTGCTCGTGAACAACGTCGGCGACTACCGGCCACCCGTGCGGTTCCGAGTGTCCAACCCAGAGTCGTGGAAGGCGATGTACGACATCAACCTCTTCCACCTCTTCGCGGTGACGCGGGCGTTCCTCGACTCGATGGTCGAAGGGGGCGGGGGCGCGATCGTGAACGTCCACTCGGTGGAAGGGCTGCGGGGCTACCCCGGCGACCCGGTGTACGGCGCGATGAAGGCCGCGGCCGCCGCGTTCACCACCGACCTCGCGGTCGGCATGGGCCGCTACGGGATCCGCGTGAACGCGATCGGTCCCGACCTCACCCAGACCCCCCAGGTCGACTACCTCACCGGCTGGCAGGGCCTCGACCACATGTGGGAGTCATGGGCACCGGTGGGCCGGCTGGGCTGGCCCGTGGACCAGGCGCGGGTCGCGCTGTTCCTCGCCTCGGATCTCTCCGCGTTCGTCACCGGCCACAACATCCCGGTCGACGGCGGCACGAAGGCCGGGGGCGGCTGGTTCTGGTCGCCGAGCGAGCGCCGCTTCGTCAACCGCCCACGCGGACTGTGAGGTGAGCGGGCTCACCGCGGAACGGATCGCGAGCGCACTCGCCCACCGGCTCGGGGTCCTCCAGCGCTCGATTCGCATCCGCGCCTACCGCGCGATGTCCACCGGCCGCTTCGCAGGATCACCGCCCACGTGCATCAGCCCGGTGCTGCTGCTGGGCCCGGGCACCGTCCACGCCGCGGGCGCGACGCTCGGCGGGTGGCCATCGCCGGATCTGATCGACGGGTACATTCACGTCCAGACGCGCGACGCGTCGACGCGCGTGGTGATCGGCCCCGGCTCGGTGCTCAACAACGGGACCAAGCTGCTCGTCGAGGGACCCGGGATCGAGATCGGGCGCGACGTCGTCGTGGGTCGCAACACCGAGATCTACGACCGCGACCGCCACGACCTGCACCCCGACCGCCGCGACACGGGGACCCCCGAGACGGGCCTCGTGGTGATCGAGGACAACGTGTTCATCGGCTCGGGCGTGAAGATCGGCAAGGGCGTGCGCATCGGCCGCGACACGGTGATCGGGATGGGCTCCGTCGTGACTCGCGACATCCCAGCGGGGGTCGTCGCCGCCGGCAACCCCTGCACCGTGATCCGCGAGCTCTGACGGCTCGGCCGGGTCACTCCGGCGCGCACGCCGTCGGCGAGGGTCGCCGCAGCATCCGCAATGAGCGGCGCAGCTCGATCCGCGCCAGCATGGCCATGCCCGTCATCGACCGTCCCGGCCGCGAGGCCAAGGCGTGGACCGCCCACCGTGAGGGACGTTGGCACCCCCGGCAGCCGCCCGGCGTTCGTGTCGGAGAGCGAGGGTCCGCTGCGCCCGAGACGAGAGATTCTCCCTGGATCCTCCGGAGCGCGGGGATCACCGTCACACCCCCGTGCGAAGATCGATCCATGATCGAACACCAGTTCGATGGCGACCCCCAACCTGGCCTCGACTACCGAGCGTTGCTCGACGAAGGGCGCGGCCACACCACTGAGTGGCTCGAGGCCGCGCGAGCCGAAGCCGTGCGCGAGCAGCGCCGCTGGCGGCTCCGGGAGCTCGCCTGGACCGGCATCCTCGATGAGCGCGGTCGCATCGACGACACCCTCGCCTCGCGCGACGGCATCTCGATCCGCGACGCACGCGACACCCGCGCCACCGCCGCCGCGCTCGAGGCGTTGCCGGTGATCGCCGTCGCCGCGGCCGCGGGTCGGCTCTCCGACGATCAGCTTGCCCAGGTCGCCAAGCTCGCCGACGCCGACACCGACGCCGAGTGGGCCGAACGCGCACCGAGGATGTCACCCGCCGATCTCGCCGACCTCGTGCGCCGCAAGCGCAAGCCCACCCCGAAGGACGCCGCCGACCGGCGCGCCGCACGCGAGCTGCGGTTCTGGTGGCGCACGGACGCCGGCATGCTCGACGGCCGGTTCTCCCTGCCCGACATCGACGGCGCGCGCTTCGAATCAGTCATCAACCGGATGATCGACACGATGCGCCCCGCCCGAGGTGAGCGGTGGGAGACCCGCGCCCGGCGCGGCGCGGATGCCCTCGTCGAGCTGTGCCGCAACTCCGCCCACGTCGACGCCCCGTCCACACCGACCCCGCACTTCGTGGTCCAGATCCCGCTGACCGGCCCCGCCACCATCGCCGGGATCCCCCTGCCCGACTCGATGGTCGAATCCCTCCGAGCCCAAGCCCGGATCGAACCCGTCCTCGTCGACGCCCACGGCACCCCACTCGCCCGTGGCCGCACCCGCACCGCCGTCTCGGCGAAGATCCAACGGGCGGTCAGGTTGCGCGACGGCAAGTGCCGCTGGCCCGGCTGTGACCGTCGCACCGGGCTGCAGGTCCATCACCTGTGGCCCGCATCATGGGGCGGCTCGGATCACCAAGCCAACCTCGCCTGCATCTGCACCGGCGGCGGCACCGACCACCACGCCCAGCTCGCCCCCCACGGCCCACTGCTCCTGCTCGGCAACCCCCACCGGCCCGACGGACTCACCCTCGTCCACCGCGACGACCTCGCCGAGCTCGCCGAGCTCGCCGCCACACACGCCCGAGCCCACCCCGACCCCGACGCCCACGCCGCCTGACACCCGCCGCGGGCACGGCCGCCGCGTCGCGCGGCACCGCCACGGCCGCCGCACCGACCGAGCTTCCCCACCAGCACCTTGACAACCAGGCCGCGGCCGGACCAGCCCCTGCTGCGCCGGCCACAGCCGTCTGAGCATCAGTGCCGCCCGAACCGCTCCCGCGCACCCTGGCGCGAGATCCCGAGCGCGTTCCCGATCGCCGCCCACGAGAACCCAGCGGCCCGACAGAGACCACGCGTCAAGTCAGCCGGTCACGGCGTGAGGGGCGAGGTCAGCCGCGTGGGACTTCCTTGAGGTCGTAGGTCTCGATGACGTCGCCCTGCTTCAGGTCCTGGAAGTCGGAGAGCCCGATCCCGCACTCGAAGCCCGACTGGACCTCGCGCACGTCCTCCTTGAAGCGGCGCAGCGACGTGATCGTGCCGTTCCAGATGACCACGCCGTCGCGCAGGAACCGGACGCGCGAGCCGCGCGTGATGGTGCCATTGCGCACGTAGCACCCGGCGACCTTGCCGACCCGGGGCACCGAGAAGACCTCGCGCACCTCGGCGTCGCCGGTGACCACTTCCTCGAACTCCGGCTGGAGCATGCCCACGAGCGCGGCCTGCACGTCCTCGAGCACCTGGTAGATGACCTCGTAGAGCCGCAGCTCGACCTTCTCGACCTCGGCCTGCTCGCGGGCCTTGCGGTCCGGCCGCACGTTGAAGCCGATCACCGTCGCATTCGAGACGGCGGCGAGGTTGACGTCGGACTCGGTGATGCCCCCGACCCCGCGGTGCACGAACGACAGGCGCACCTCCTCGTGCTCCTGGTCGAGCTTGCGCAGCGCATCGGTGAGCGCTTCGAGCGACCC
>BTUT01000310.1:0-4449 GCA_045862935.1 Acidimicrobiia bacterium | reverse complement strand
AGGAGATCGGCCGGCACGCGACGCCCGCGCCCTTCGCGAGCACGGTCCTGGCCGTGGACGCCCTCGACGCCGCGGGGCGCGCCGACGACGTCGAGCGCCTCGTGGCCGGTGACGCACTCGGGACCGTCGCGTGGAGCGCGCGGCCCGACGCCGTGCGTGCCCGTCGGGAGCCCGGCGGATGGGTGCTCGACGGGCGGCCCGACCCGGTGCTGTGGGCACCGTCGGCGTCGCTCGTCGTGGTGGTGGCCGCGACGCCCGACGGCCCGGCGCTGTTCCGGGTGGACCTCGACGCCGGGGGTCGCCCACCCGCCGAGCCGGCCATCGACCGCACCCGCGAGCTGGGCTGGCTCGAGCTCGATGCGACGCCCGCGGAGATGCTCGGCGGCACGGACGCGGTCGAGGCGCTCACCGACCGGGGGGCGGTGTTCGCGGCCGCGGAGATGCTCGGCGGCGCCGCGCGGGTGCTCGACATGACGGTCGAGTACGCGAAGGACCGGGTGCAGTTCGGCCGCCCGATCGGGAGCTTCCAGGCCATCAAGCACCGGTGCGCCGACATGCTGGTCGACGTCGAGGGCATGCGGTCGACGGTCTACTGGGCGGCGTGGTGCATCGGCGCGGGTGACCCCGAGGCCTCGGTGGCCGCGTCCACCGCCAAGGTGTGGACGTCGGATGCGTCGAAGCGGGTCATGGCGTCGGGCCTCCAGGTCCACGGGGGGATCGGCTTCACCTGGGAGCACGACCTGCACCTGTTCCTGAAGCGGGCCCAGCTCGATCAGCTCACCTTCGGTGACGCGGCCTTCCACCGCGTGCGGCTCGCCGCGCTGCTCCGCCCCCGCGTCGCCGCGGGGACCGGCGTCATCTGACGGTCGCGTCGCGTTCGGGCGGATCCGCAGCCAGCGCCCGCAGCGCGATCCGGTCCGGCTTGCCCGCGGCGAGCAGCGGCAGGGTGTCGAGGACGATCACGCGCTCGGGCGTCTTGTAGCGCGCGACGCCCCGAGCCTCGAACCAGGCCCGGCAGGTCTCGAGGCCGAATCCGGCCCTCACCACCACGAACGCGCACACCCGCTCGCCCAGACGATCGTCGGGGTAGCCCACCGCCACGGCCTGACGCACGGCGGGATGCGCCTCGAGCACCGCCTCCACCTCGGCCGCCGCGATGTTCTCGCCCGCGCGGATGATCACGTCCTTGATGCGCCCCACGATGGTGAGCCAGCCGTCGGGGTCGAGGGTGGCGAGGTCGCCGGTCCGGAACCAGCCTCGGGTCACGGTCTCGCGGGTCTGCGCCGCGTCGACGTAGCCGCTGAAGAGCTCCGGTCCCCGGACCCACAGCTCGCCGGTGTCGCCTGGGGAGCGCGGGCGTCCGGTGGCGGGCTCGACGACCCGCAGCTCCGCGGCACCGATGGCCCGACCGTCGGTCTCCGCGGCGCGCCGGCGTGAGTCCCGCGGGCCGCTGGTGGCGATCGTGGGGGCCTCGGTCGATCCGTAGGTGCGCTTCACCCGGCACCCGAGCGCGGCGCTCGCGTCGGCGACGAACGCGGCGCTCACCCCACCGCCGCCGCTCGACACGAGCCGGAGCGACTCGACGGCCTCGGTGCGGAACCCGGGGTGGTGCACCAGGCCCACGAAGAACGTCGTCGGCCCGACCATGAACGTGACCCGTTCACGCTCGATCGTCTGCAGGGCCTCTCCGGGATCCCACCGCTCCACGAGGTGCGAGGTGAACGGCGCAGCCCCCGGGACGAGCACGCCGTTGAGGAGTCCGCTCACGTGGGCGAGGGGCGCCGGCATCAGGATGGCGTCGCGTCGGCGCAGCCCGTGCGTCGTGACCATGATCCGGGCCTTGTAGGCGAGGCTGCGCTGCGTGTGGAGCGCAGCCTTCGCGCCGCCGGTCGACCCGGCGGTGAAGATCACCGTCGCCAGGTCGGCGGGACGGGCAGTCGAGACGGTCACGGGCTCGCCCTCGAGCAGGCGTGGGAACCGCGCCCCGGGGCCGCGGATGTCCGATGGGGCGAGCCAGACGTCGGGAGCCACCGCCGCGTGCATCCGGTCGACGTCGGTGCCGCCCGCCAGGTGGTGGACCGGGGCGGCCACCGCCCCGAGGCGCCACGCCGCCCGGTAGAGGACCACGACCTCGTGCCAGTTCGGCGCCTGCCAGGAGACCACGTGACCCCGCCGCACGCCGAGCGCACGGAGCCCGCCCGCGACCCGCGCCACCATCGCCTCGAGCGCCCGCCCGTCGAGACGGGCACCCGTCGACTCGTCGACGACGAGGTCGCCGCGCGAGCTCCGGGCCGCCTCGGTGAGGACGGTGTCGAGCGACGGGAGATCCCACGGTCCGCCCGGGACCGCGTACTCCCGCGCGCGCGGGTGGCGGTAGGTGGGCCGCAGCGTCACGGCCCGCTCAGGTGCGGGCGTTGCGCCACGCGTGTCCGGCCGGGGTGGCGCCGCGCAGCACCTGCGTCCCGATGAAGTTGCGCTGGATCTCCACG
This sequence comes from Acidimicrobiia bacterium, assembly GCA_045862935.1. Taxonomy (GTDB): domain Bacteria; phylum Actinomycetota; class Acidimicrobiia; order IMCC26256; family PALSA-555; genus CAIUKV01. The sequence continues at coordinate 1,960 of BTUT01000310.1, read as the reverse complement.
GTGCCCGCGCCGATGCACAGGCCGCGGATGTCGCGGTAGACCCGCTCGATGGGGTACTCGCGGCTGAACCCGTAGCCCCCGAGGAGCTGGATGGCCTCGTCGCAGACGAACTTCGCGGCGAGGTTCGCGGCCGTCTTGGCCATCGCGGTCTCGAGCGCCGGGGGGGTGCCGTGGGGCCCGGCCAGGTGCACCGCCCGCTTCAGCAGCATCCGGGCACCCTCGAGCTGGGTGGCCATGTCGGCGACCTTCCACTGGAGGCCCTGCAGCTCGGCGAGGGGACGTCCACCGATGGTGCGCTCGTTCATGTAGCCGACCGCGTACTCGAGCGCGCCCTGGGCCGCGCCGATGCACATCGCCGCGTTGCCGCAGCGCTCGTGGTTGATGTGGCTGATGAGCGTCTTGAACGACTCGGCGTTGGACGCGTCGCCGGGGAGCAGCACGTCCTCGGGGGCGACGTAGACGTCGTCGAACGCCAGCTCCGCCTCGCTGGTGCCCCGCAGGCCCATCTTCACGTGGGTGCCGGCGACGGTCACCCCTTCCGACTGGAGGTCGACCACCACGGCTCCGATCCCGCGCGCCCCCTCGCTCCCGGGGAAGCGGCACCAGACGAGGCACACCCGGGCCTTGTGCCCGCCGGTGACGTAGTTCTTGTACGCGTTGAGCCGGAAGCCATTGCCGTCGGGGGTCAGACGGGCACGCATGTCGGTGACCGCGGAGCCCGCTTCGGTCTCGCTGATGCCGATGCTGAACAGGGCCTCGCCACTCGCCGCCATCGGGAGCCAGCGCTCCTTCATCGCGGGGTGGCCGAGGTGTTCGATGGCGCGCGGCGGACCGTTGAAGATGAGCTGGGCGAGGATCGCCGACGACACGTCGGCCCGCCCCAGCTCCTCGAGCACGATCGCCGCCTCGATGTCACCCATGCCCATGCCGCCGTACTGCTCGCCGATCGTGATGCCGAACAGGTCGGCGGCCCGGATGGCATCCCACGAGTCCTGGGGGAACTCCTCGGTCTCGTCCCAGTGGCGGGCCTTGGGGGCGAGCGCCCGGTCGGCGACGTCTCGTGCGAGGGCGCGCAGCGCCTGCTGGTCCTCGGTCTCGGCGAACGGGTCGCGGTTCTCGTGGGGTCCTCGTTGACTCACGCGCCGGATCGTACTCAGCCGGTCGTGCTCAGCCGGTCGTGCTCAGCCGGTCGTGCTCAACCAGTCGACCGGGGCCGACCGCGGTCGCGCAACGCCACCTCGGCCTTCGCGCGCATGCCGTCGGCCCCGAGCCGGCGCCGTGCGGCCGCGGCCCAGGGCCGCAGGTCGTAGAAGGCCAGGTCCTCATCGGGGCTGACGAGCGGGGGCGTGCCGATGAGCTGGGCGAGGAAGTACTCGCGCAGCGTGTTCCCCCCGTAGCCGCGGCGGTCGTAGACCAGGCCCCGGAACCCGAGCGCGGTGATGCGGTCGAGCATCTCCTTGCCGGCGCTCTGTGCGGCACCGGCCGCCCAGTCGGCGTCGGTGCCGATCACGCCCCCCCAGCTCCATCGGAGATCGTGCGTGTGCAGGTACCCACGCGCGGTGTCGTACGGGCCCACGCCCTCGACCGTCCCCGACTCGGGGAAGAACACGTACGGCAGGTTGAACACGGCTGCGCCGCGGGGCAGCGTGTCCTCGACCTCGCGGAAGAACGCCTGGTCGGACTCGAACTGGCGCCGGGTGGCGCGGTAGTGAGGGGCCATCCGAGGAGACACCTGATCGAGCACGCCGATGAGCACCAACGCGGCGAGCGCGACCGCGGTGGCGGGCCGCACCCAGGACCGGTGGGGCAAGCGGCGCCGGAGCCAGTCGAGGCCGCAGCCGACGGTGACGAGCGCGAAGAACCCGATGAACACCGACACCCGGTTCCACGACCGGATCTCCTTGACGCCGATGCCGGAGATCACGAGCGAGAGCCCGCTCACCGCGGCGATCAGGATGCC
>BTUT01000309.1:0-4453 GCA_045862935.1 Acidimicrobiia bacterium | reverse complement strand
CGGCGATGATCGCCTGGAACCTCCCGCACACGCTCCCACCCGGTGTCGACAAGGGCCTGGAAGCGCTGCACGACTACGACAACCTCGACTCCGGGTGGAGCCAGGCGGTGCACTGCTGCGCGGTCGAGGTCGACGTCGAGACCGGGCGGGTCACGATCACCGACTACGTCGTGCTCGAGGATTGCGGCGACCTCATCAACCCCGCGATCGTGGAGGGCCAGATCCGGGGCGGCGTCGCGCAAGGGGTGGCCACAGTGCTGTACGAGCGGGTGCACTACGACGACGACGCGAACCTCCGCACCACCACCCTCCTCGACTACCTGGTCCCCTCGGCCGCCGAGCTCCCGTCGATCACGGTGCACCACGTTCCGAGCCCCCGCCCGAGCACCGTGAACTACCGCGGGGTCGGCGAGGGCGGCGCCATCGTCTCGCCCGCAGCGTTGAGCAACGCGGTGGAGGACGCGCTGGTGCCGTTCGGCGCGCGGATCACCCAGCTGCACCTCCCACCACCGGTCGTGCGCGAGCTCGCCCAGGAGCAGGAGGCGCCGTGAACCCGTCGACCGACATGCTCCGCTTCGACGGCCGCGTGGCGATCGTCACCGGCGCCGGCCGGGGGATCGGGCGCGCCCATGCGCTGCTCCTGGCGGCGCGCGGCGCCCGCGTCGTGGTGAACGACCTCGGCGGGTCGATGACCGGATCGGGCGCGTCGCCCGGGCCCGCGGCCGACGTCGTGTCGGAGATCGTCGCGGCCGGGGGCGAGGCCGTCGCGAGCACCGACACGGTATCCACTCCCGACGGCGGTCGGGCGATCGTCGCCGCCGCGCTCGAGGCCTGGGGTCGCGTCGACATCGTGGTGAACAACGCCGGCGTCCTCGACGCCGAGCCGTTCGAAGCCGCTGACGAGGCGACCATCGACGCGGCGCTCACCACCCACCTGCGCGGGGCGTTCCACGTGCTGCGCCCCGCGTGGCCGGTCATGCGGGAGCAGCGCTACGGGAGGGTGGTGAACACGTCGTCGGGCGCGGTGTTCGGGTCGCCCGCCGGGCTCGCGTACCAGGCCGCCAAAGCCGGGTTGATCGGGCTCACCCGGGGCCTGGCGGTGGCCGGTGGGGACGCCGGCATCAAGGTCAACGGGCTCATGCCCACCGCGTACACGCGCATGACCGACACGATCCCCGACGATCGCTTCCGCGAGTTCCTCGAGACCCGGTTCACGCCGGAGCGGGTCGCGGCCGCGGCCGCGCTGCTCGCCCACGAGCGCTGCCCGGTCACCGGCGAGCTGTTCGCGACCGGCGGAGGCCGGATCGCGCGCGTGTTCCTCGGCGTCACCCAGGGCTACGTGTCGGACGAGATCACGCCCGAGGACGTCGCCGCGCACTTCGACGAGATCATGGCGACCGGCGGGTTCACCGTGCCCGCCGACCGGATGGCGGAGTTCGCCGGCTACCTCGGGCGCGTCGGGTTCGATCCCGCCGCCCTGGCGAGCACCCGGCTGGTGGACGGCGATCGCGAGCCAGAGACCGAGTAGCGACAGGCAACGAGCGAGGAGGAGGTCGGGTTGCTGTTCGTCCACGATGTGCACGCCGTGATGGGCGAGCGCGAGCTGGAGTTCGAGGACGCCTTGCGCTCGGAGTACGCGGCGCGCGTGGCCGACGACGACACGCGCCTCCTCTGGTACCTCAACTCCACTCACGGCGCCGGCGAGGCCTACAAGGTGGTGACGATCACCGCGGTGCGTGACGGTGCGGCGTGGGAGCGCCTCGCCGACCGGCTCCGTCGCGGCGACCTGAGCGCCTGGGCGTCACGGGCCGAGTCGATGCGCTACGGGTGCACGAGCACGCTCATGGCCGCGACCTCGTGGTCGCCACTCGTGCTGGATCTCTCCCAGGTACCGACCGATCCCCTCACGCACGACGTCGCGGTGTACCGGGAGGACACCCTGGAGGGCTCGGGAGTCCCCACGCTGGTGGGCACTGCCCTCGGCGCGGTCTCCGGCTCGGCTGCGGGTGACGCCGTGCTCACCTGCGTCGCGGCCTTCGAGCCCGCGTTGACGCCGGGGACGACGGTGCAGCTCCTGTACCGCGTGACCGACCAGGCGCACTGGGCACCCGCGTTCGGGCTCGACGCCAACTGGGACGACTGGCCCGGCTCGCTCACGCCCACCCTCCCCGACCGGGTGCGCGGGTCCAGCCGCATCCTGCGGACGACGTCGTGGTCACCTCTCCCGTGAACGAGCGCCACGCAGCCGCGACCCTGGCCGGGTACCTCGACGGGTACCGGCCCTACGAGCGAGCCCGCCGCGACCTCGAGCCCCTCTGGCTCGCGGCCGCGAACGAGCGGCTCGCCCAGCACCGCGAGTGCATCCCCGTCCTCGGCCGACTCGCCGACGAGCGCGGGATCGACGAGATCCGCTCGCTCGAGGACCTCGTCCCGCTGCTGTTCGCGCACTCCAACTACAAGTCGTATCCCGAGTCGTTCGTGGCCAAGGGGCGCTGGGACCTGATGAGCCGCTGGCTCGACACGCTGTCGGCGGTGCGGGTCGAGGGCGTCGACGTCGCCGGTGTCGAGAACCAGGACGAGTGGATCGAGCGCCTGCACGCCGCGGGCCACATGGTCTTCGCCACGAGCGGCACGAGCGGCAAGAACTCGTTCCTGCCCGCGACGCCGTCCGATCGGGAGTTCTCGATGCGCGCGCTGCTCCCGATCATCACCTGGGTGCACGGGGTGGAGCCGAGGTCCGACCGGGCGGTCTTCATCCTGAGCCCCAAGTACGCGCCGAACCGTGTGTCCCACTACTTCCGGGAGGTCGCGGAGGCGTTCGGGCGGCCGGACGCGCGGTTCTTCCTCACCGAGGAGCCGCTACGGGTGTCGGACATCAGCCGCATGGCGGCACTCCACAAGGAGATCGCGGCCGGCACCGCGAAGCCGAGCGACATCGCGGCGTTCGAACGCGAGACGCGGGAACGCCAGGACGAGATGGCGCAGCGTCTCGACCACCTCGTCGACGAGCTCCTCGAGCACCGCCACGAGCCGATGATCATCGGCGGGTTCTGGTCGCAGTACTGGATGATCGTCGAGCGGGCACGGGCCCGGGGGATCAGTGCCGGTGAGTTCCACCCCGACACCGTGATCACCGGCGGCGGCGGGACGAAGGGGGCCACGCTGCCCGACGACTACGAACGTCAGATCCTCGACTTCTTCGGGCTCACCCACGCCAACGTGCAGTCCGGCTACGGCATGTCGGAACTGTCGGCCGGGTGCCCCGCGGTCGACGGTCGCTACCGGCCGATGCCCTGGGTGATCCCACTCGTCCTCGACGACACGGGTGAGCACCTGCTGAACGCCGACGACGGGCTCGTCGAGGGCCGGTTCGCGTTCTTCGACGTCTCGCTCGAGGGCCGCTGGGGTGGGTTGATCACCGGCGACCACGTGGTCGCCGACTTCTCGACGCCCAACGTGAGCGTCGTCGAAGGAAGCGTCGCTCGCTACAGCGAGCTCGAGGGCGGCGACGACAAGCTCACGTGCGCCGGCACGGTCGACGCGTACGTGCGGGGGGTGATGGCATGAGCACCGACACGACGCTCGCGGTGCCCCACGTGATCCGGGGTCGCCTCGTGGAACCCGGCGACGACCACCTCCAGTACGACGGGTTCACCACCCCGGTCCTCGATCTCGACGAGATCGTGTGGCCGCGCGCGGAGCCGGGTCCGGCGTTCGATCTGCCCGTCGCCGACGTCATCGAGTTCCTCGTCGCCGTGGGGCGCCGGTTGGACCTCGACTCGAACCCTCACCTCCAGCACGCGCTGGAGGCCAGCACGGGAATCACCGGTCTCGGACCCCGCGTGCTCGCGCAGGCCTATCGGGGCATCGACGCGGTCTTCGCCGAGGACTCGTTGTGGTTCCAGGTGGACCAGGAGGTGGGACGGGACGTGCTCGACGGGTGGGCCGAGGTCACCGACCCGAACGGTCGGGCCCGGCGCATTCGCGCGTTTCCCCCGCGCCTCGTGCACATCCTCGCCGGGAACACGCCCGGCGTGACCGCGATCACTGTCGCCCGGGGCGCGCTCACGAAGGGCGTCCACCTCATGAAACTGCCCTCGAACGACCTCTACACCGCCACCGCGATCCTCCGCACGATGGCCGAGGTGGGTCCCGATCATCCCGTGACTCGCTCGTTCTCCTGCGTCTACTGGCGTGGTGGCACTCGTGAGATCGAGAGCGCGCTCTTCCGCGCCCAGTACTTCGACCGGCTCGTGGCGTGGGGCGGCGACGCTGCGATCCGCAGTGCCCTCCAGTACGTCGCGCCGGGATTCGACCTCGTGTCGTTCGACCCGAAGGTCTCCGTCTCGCTCCTCGGTCGTGAAGCCCTGACCTCCGAAGCGGCGATCGCCGAGTCAGCCGCCGCCGCGGCCGTCCACGTCGGGCTCTTCAACCAGGAGGTGTGCGCCGCGAG
>BTUT01000308.1:0-4460 GCA_045862935.1 Acidimicrobiia bacterium | reverse complement strand
CACCACCGAGGGCGGGATGCACGAGGAGGGCTTCAAGAAGGCCCTCACCAACGTCGTGAACAAGTACGCCAAGGGCAAGGGCATCCTCAAGGACAAGGACGACAACCTCCTCGGCGAGGACATCCGCGAGGGGCTCACCGCGATCGTCTCGGTGAAGCTGCGCAACCCGCAGTTCGAGGGTCAGACGAAGGCGAAGCTCGGCAACACCGAGATGCGCTCGATGGTGGAGAAGGCCACCAACGAGAAGCTCGCGGAGTGGTTCGAGGAGCACCCGAGCGAGGCCCGGGCCGCCGTACAGAAGGCCACCCAGGCCGCGCGGGCTCGTGTGGCCGCCCGCCAGGCCCGCGACCTCACGCGGCGCAAGTCGCTGCTCGAGTCCTCGGCGATGCCCGGCAAGCTCGCCGACTGCTCCTCGAAGGACCCCCGGGAGTGCGAGATCTTCATCGTCGAGGGCGACAGCGCCGGCGGCAGCGCGAAGCAGGCGCGCGACCCGCGCACCCAGGCGATCCTGCCCATCCGCGGGAAGATCCTCAACGTCGAGCGCGCCCGCCTCGACCGGATGCTGAAGAACGAGGAGATCCAGGCGCTCATCACCGCGATGGGGGCGGGGGTGGGCGACGACTTCGACCTCGACAAGGCGCGCTACCACAAGCTGATCGTCCTCGCCGACGCCGACGTCGACGGCTCGCACATCCGCACGCTGCTGCTCACGTTCTTCTACCGCCAGCTCCCCGAGCTCGTGAAGCAGGGGTTCGTGTACATCGCGCAGCCACCCCTGTTCCGCGCCGACCTGGGCAAGGAGCGTCACTACCTCAAGGACGACGCCGCGTTGCGCGCCTTCGAGGCCGAGCACGAGGGCCGCAAGATCGAGGTGAACCGCTTCAAGGGCCTCGGCGAGATGGACTGGCACGAGCTGCGCGAGACCACGATGAACCCGGCCACCCGCAACCTGCTGCGCGTCGACGTGGAGGACGCGGCCATCGCCGACGAGATCTTCTCGACGCTCATGGGTGACGACGTGGAGTCGCGCAAGAGCTTCATCCAGGAGAACGCGAAGGACGTGCGCTTCATCGACGCATAGCGCGTCGCCGGCCCCACACGAGAGACGAGGAATCCGTTCATATGCCGGACGACGGCGTGCAAGAGACGCTCGACAACGCCAACATCGAGCTGGTCCCGATCCAGGAGGAGATGGAGCGCTCCTTCCTGGACTACGCGATGTCGGTCATCACCGCGCGTGCGCTGCCCGACGCGCGCGACGGCCTCAAGCCGGTGCACCGCCGCATCCTCTACGCGATGTACGAGTCGGGCACCCGTCCCGACCGCAAGCACCGCAAGTCGTCCCAGACCGTGGGCGAGGTCATGGGGAAGTACCACCCCCACGGCGACGCCGCGATCTACGACGCGCTGGCGCGGATGGCCCAGGGCTTCTCGCTGCGCTACCCGCTCGTCGACGGGCACGGCAACTTCGGCTCACCCGACCCCAACGACCGCCCGGCCGCGGCGCGCTACACCGAGGCCCGCCTCGCCCCGCTCGCCATGGAGCTCATCGGTGAGATCGACGAGGACACCGTCGACTTCGTGTCCACCTACGACGGTGAGAACGAGGAGCCCGCGGTGCTCCCGGCCCGCTTCCCCAACCTGCTCGTGAACGGGGGCGGCGGCATCGCGGTGGGCATGGCCACCAACATCCCGCCGCACAACCTGCGCGAGGTCATCGACGCGGCCGTGCACCTCATCGACCACCCCGACGCGACCGTGGACGACCTCATGAAGATCGTCACCGGGCCCGACTTCCCCACCGGCGCGCTCATCCTCGGCAAGGAGGGGATCTACGACGCGTACCGCACGGGCCGCGGCTCCATCAAGATGCGGGCCGTCGCCGAGATCGGAGAGGGCAAGAAGGGCGAGCCCCGGATCGTCGTCACCGAGGTGCCGTACCAGACCTCGGTCGAGGTGATCGGTCAGAAGATCGCCGAGCTCGTGAACGACCGGCGCATCGAGGGCGTGCGTGACGTTCGCAACGAGTCCTCGGGCGGCGAGAACCGGCTGGTCGTCGAGCTGCGGCGCGACGCGAACGCCAACGTCGTGCTGAACCAGCTCTACAAGCACACGCCGATGCAGACGTCGTTCGCGGCCAACATGCTCGCGCTCGTCGACGGCGTGCCGCGCCTGCTGTCGCTCGACAAGGCGCTGCTCGTGTACGTCGCGCACCAGGTCGAGGTCGTGCGGCGCCGCACCGAGTTCCGGCTCCGCAAGGCGCGCGATCGCGCGCACATCGTCGAGGGGCTCGTGAAGGCCCTCGACATGATCGACGCGATCATCGCCCTGATCCGGGGCGCCGCCGACGTCGAGACCGCGCGCGCCGGGCTGATGGCGAAGCCGTTCGAGTTCACCGAGATCCAGGCCAACTACATCCTCGACATGCAGCTGCGCCGGCTCACGCAGCTCGAGGGCAAGAAGCTGCGCGACGAGCTCGAGGAGCTGCGCGCCACCATCAAGGAGCTCGAGGGGATCCTCGCGTCGAAGGCCAAGCTGCTCGGCGTGATCAAGACCGAGCTCATCGAGCTGCGCGACAAGTACGGCGACGACCGACGCACCCGCCTCACCGCCGACACCGGAGAGATCGACGTCCTCGACCTCATCGAGGACGAAGAGGTCGTCGTCGTGCTCACGAAGAAGGGCTACATCAAGACGGTCGCGGCCGACGCGTTCCGCCGGCAGGGCCGCGGGGGCAAGGGGGTCCGTGGGAGTCGCGCGCGCGACGACGACTACGTCGACCAGCTGCTCACCACCACGGCCCACTCCTACCTGCTGCTCTTCTCGAACCGCGGCCGCGTCTACCGCGTCCGCGCGCACGAGATCCCGATGAAGGAGCGCACCGCGCGCGGGATCGCGCTCGTGAACCTCATCCCGCTCGCGAGCGACGAGCGCATCCAGGCGGTGATCGACACCCGCTCCTACGAGGACGGCCGATTCCTGTTCTTCGCCACCCGCAAGGGGACGGTGAAGAAGACGCGGATGAGCGAGTACGACTCGACGATCCGCAACGGCCTGATCGCGCTGAACCTGGTGAAGGGCGACGAGCTCGTGCGCGTCGTGCAGACCACCGGTGACGACGACATCCTCATGGTCTCGGAGAAGGGCCAGGCGATCCGGTTCCACGAGGGGGGCGTGCGGTCGATGGGCCGCGCCGCGGCCGGCGTGCGGGGGATGCGGCTCCGCGAGGGTGACGTGGTCGTCAGCTGCGACGTCGCCACGGCCGGTGCGGTCATGCTCTTCGTGAGCAGCAGCGGCCACGGGAAGCGGACCCGGCTCGACCACTTCCACGCCCAGAACCGCGGAGGCCAGGGCGTGCGGGGCATGAAGGTGACCGAATCCCGGGGCGGCGTCGTGGCAGCATTCACGGTGACCGACGACGACGAGATTCTGGTGTTCTCATCGGGCGGCAATATCATTCGGATGTTCGCGAAGGAGATCTCGTCCCAGGGCCGTGACGCGACCGGCGTGCGCGTCGCCCGGCTCGCGGCCGGTGAGAGCGTGGTCGCCGTGGCCCCCGTGCTCGAAGGTGACTCCGGAGAGGAACCCGAACGGTCATGAGCAGCCCAGACGACCGCTCCGACGCTCGTTCCGTGTCTGACGGTGGGGCCGGGACGGCCACGCGCGACGTGCTCGACGAGCGTGACGCCCGGGGCTCGTCGTCGCGCAGCGCCGAAGGTGTGAGCGCGGGCAGCACCCGGACACCACCGCCCCGCACCCGCCGGGGCGCGCCGGTCGGCCGGGCCGTCACCGACACGGACCTCGTCGAGCCCATCGTCACCGAGCCCGACTCCACGACTGCGGCGCCGAAGAGCCCTTCCAAGCGCGAGCCGAAGTCGAACGCGGCCTCGGCGGCACCGTTCACCCTTGCCGTGACGAGCCCCACGATCGACGAGCCGCCGCTCGACCCTGCGTTCGAGCCCGCCTTCGAGCCGAGCCGCAAGGTCCGCCCCGCGAAGGCGAAGCGCCAGGAGCGACGGTTCCGCCAGACGATCGTGAAGGTCGACCTGTGGTCGGTCACCAAGTTGGCGCTGTGCTTCTACGTGAGCGCCATGGGCGTCGTGATCGTGGCGCTGATCGCCCTGTGGACGGTGGCCGAGTCGACCGGGGTGATCGACAACGTCGAGAACTTCATCGGTGACCTGTTCTCGTCGGAGGACTTCCAGTTCGTGTCGGGCGAGGTGCTGCGCGGTGCCGTGCTCGGTGCGGTCGTGCTCGTGGCGTTGATGGTCGCGTTCACGATCATCGCCGCGTCGTTCTACAACATCTTCTCCGAGCTCTTCGGCGGGCTCGAGGTCGTCATCCGTGAGGAGGAGCAGCCACCCAAGCGGTAGGCTTCCTCCCCGCTTCGGGGGCTATAGCTCAGTCGGTTAGAGCGCATCCCTGATAAGGATGAGGTCGCTGGTTCGATTCCAGCTAGC
>BTUT01000307.1:0-4462 GCA_045862935.1 Acidimicrobiia bacterium | reverse complement strand
GCGCCGTCGCGCGAGGCCCATCGGACGGGTCGGGGTTCGACGAGCTCGCCCGCCGGCACGATCTCCGCCCCGGCGGCGGGCTCGACGACCCGCCGGGCGGACCCGTCGTTCGCGAGCACCACGACCGCCGGTGGCGTGCGCGCCCCCGACCGCACCCCCACCAGCCCACCCGGACCCCAGTCGACCCCGTGGTGCCAGCCCTTCGACCACTCGTCGAGCGCTTCGCCGGTGAGGGCGGCGACGACGAGCCGCCCGAACCCCTGCTCGTTGCGGCACCACGCGATCCGAGCACCGTCGGGCGACCAGGCGAACGACCGCTGCCCGGGTCCCCACGACGGCTCGGCGTGCTCGTGGGGCTCTGGCGCAAGCGCGACCCACTCGCGTCCGTCGGCGTGCGCGATCGCCACGTTCATCCAGCCGTCCCGGTCGCTCACGAACGCGAGCCGGGGCGCGGCGCCCGAGACGCCGGCCACCGAGGGCGCGAAGCGGGGCTGGCCCACGGCCTCGCCCGATCCCCCGGCCGCCACGGTCGTGTCGGCGCCGTCGGCCGCCGCCACCACGATCCGGGACCCGTCCCACGGCATGGCCGGGATGTCCCACTCGTGCCACGCGAGCAACCGGCCGTCCGGGGACCACGCAGGATCCCACGCGAAGTCGGCGCGCGAGACGATCCTGGGCGCGCGGCTCCCGTCCAGCGGCGCAACCGCGATCACGCACGCGTCGTCGGTCTCGTCGACGTAGGCCACCAGGCCGTCCGGGCTCACGGCCGGCGCAGCCGCCCGACCCCGCACCCCCGCGAGCCCCCGCCGGGACAACGGCCGGGGCTCGGACGGCGGCCGGTGATCCCGGCGCGACCGGGAGCCGCGAGCACCGCCCGGCACCGCGCCGGCGTCGTCGAGCGCCGCGACCACGAGGCCGTCGTCGCCGGCCACCACGAGCGTCGCCGATCCGGCCCACCCGAACGTGGCGCCGCGGGTGCCGGCCGGGGCACCCCCCGGGACCACGGCCCCGTCGACCACGAGCTCGGTGGCCCCTCCGCCCCCCCGGACCCAGGCCAGGCGCCGCCCGTCGGGGGACCATCGGGGCTCGGCCACCGTCCCCACGGCGAGGAGCCGCTCCGGCTCCCAGGGCTGCTCGGAGGCCACGGCCGCAGGCTATCGACGGACGGGGCGCAGGTAGGCTGCCCGTTCCATGTCTGTCGACCCCGCCCTCGACGGCCGCCCCCTGCGCATCGCGTGGCTCATCTACCGGGGCAACCCCCACTGCGGCGGGCAGGGCGTCTACACCCGGTACCTGGCCCGCGAGGTCTCGGCGCTGGGCCACGAGGTCACGGTCCTCGCCGGGCCGCCGTACCCCGAGCTCGACGACCCGTCCCAGCTCGTGAGGGTGCCCAGCGTCGACCTCTACCGGTCATCGCACCCGTTCCGCGTGCCGTGGCCCTACGAGGTCCGCGACGCCATCGACCTGCGGGAGGTCGCGCTCATGTGCGGCGCGGGGTTTCCCGAGCCGTACACCTTCAGCCTGCGCGCCCGAAGGATGCTGCGGGACCGGCGCGGCGACTTCGACCTCGTCCACGACAACCAGTGCCTCGGCCGGGGCCTCGTGCCGATGATGGAGGAGGACGGCTGGCCGGTCATGGCCACGCTCCACCACCCGATCACCGTCGACCGCGACCTCGACTTCGCCCACACCACGAGCCCGTTCCGGCGGCTCACGCTGCGGCGCTGGTACGGGTTCCTCGGCATGCAGATGGAGGTCGCGCGCCGCATCCCGCGCCTCGTGACGGTCTCCGAGTCGTCCAAGCGCGACATCACCGCACAGATGGGGGTGCCCGCCGAACGGCTCCACATCGTGCCGGTGGGCGTCGACCCCGCGATCTTCCGCCCGTTGCCCGACGTCCGCCGGGTACCCGGCCGGCTCATGACGACGGCGAGCGCCGACGTGCCGATGAAGGGCCTCGCGCCGCTCCTCGAGGCCCTGGCCAAGGTGCGCGTCGAGCGGCCCGACGCGCACCTGGTGGTCATCGGGAAGCCGAAGGACCGCAGCCGGATCCCCGCGCTCATCGAGCGCCTCGGGCTCCCCGGCGCGGTGGAGTTCGTCTCCGGAGTCACCACCGAGCGGATCGTCGAGCTCTACGCCGAGACCCAGGTGGCCTGCGTCCCGTCGCTCTACGAGGGTTTCTCGCTCCCCGCGGTCGAGGCGATGGCCTGCGGCGTCCCGCTCGTCGCGACCACGGGCGGCGCGGTGCCGGAGGTGGTCGGACGCGACGGCGAGACCGGCCTGCTCGTGCCGCCCGCCGACCCGTCGGCGCTCGCGGCGGCCATCGTGCGGGCCCTCGACGACGACGCTCTCCGGGATCGCATCGGCAGGGCGGGACGCGAGCGGGCACTGGCGCGGTTCACCTGGCGGTCCACCGCCGTCGGCACCGTCGAGCAGTGGCGGCTCCTCCTCGACGACCACGCCCGCGCGCGCCACGACGCCGGGCACGACGCATGCTGACCGTCGACTTCGACCGGCTCGGCGTGCACGACGGCGCCCGCGTCCTCGACATGGGGTGCGGCGGCGGTCGCCACGCGTACGAGGCCTGGCGCCGGGGCGCCACCGTCTGCGCGCTCGACCTCGACGAGCAGGAGCTCAAGGGCGTTGGCTACGTCGCGGGCACGATGCTCGACGCCGGCGAGCTCCCCCACGGGCTGGTCGGAGGACCCGTGCAGGGCAGCGCGCTCGCACTCCCCTTCCCCGACGGCACCTTCGACGCCGTGATCACCTCGGAGGTGCTCGAGCACATCTGGGACGACCGCGGTGCCATCACCGAGCTGGTCCGGGTCTTGCGCCCCGGCGGGCGGATGGCGGTCACCGTGCCCACCCGCTGGCCCGAGCGGGTGTGCTGGGCCCTCGACCACGACTACCACGACCGGCCGGGTGGCCACGTGCGGATCTACCGCCAGCACGAGCTCGAGTCCCGCCTCGAGGCGGCGGGGCTGTACCTGCGCGGCTCGCACCATGCGCACGGCCTCCATTCGCCGTACTGGTGGCTGAAGTGCCTCGTCGGAGTGGACAACCAGGGGTCCCCCGTCGTCCGGCGCTACCACGACCTCCTGGCCTGGCAGATCACGACCCGTCCCGCCTGGCTCGAGCGCGCCGAGCGCGCGCTCAACCCCGTCCTCGGCAAGAGCCTCGTGATCTACACGGAGAAGGTGAGCTGATGCCGCGCGTCCCGCTGCCCGAGGTCCCCGGCGTGATGAGTGCCGACGACGTCGCCGAGACGGTGGACGCCATCGCGGCCGTCCAGGAGCCCGACGGGAACATCCCCTGGATCCCCGGGCACCACACCGACCCGTGGAACCTCGTCGAGGCCGCGATGGCGCTCGACGTCGGCGGTCGCGCGGGCCGGGCCCCGGGGGCCGACCCGGGGGGCCGGGGCAAGGAGCCGGGGGCCGGCGGGGGGCCCCCCGAAACCCACGGACGCGAGATCAAGGATCCCACCCTCGACACCAACGTGACCGGGTACATCGCGAACGGGGTGTGGCACCACTACCTCACCACGGGCGACACGGCGTTCCTCGAGGGCATGTGGCCCGTGGTCGAGCCCGCGATCGACTACGTGCTGTCGCACCAGCGCGGCTCCGGTGAGATCGCGTGGCGGGGTGACGACCCGGCCGACGGCGCGCTCCTCACGGGCTCGTCGAGCCTGTTCTCGAGCCTCCGCTGCGCGATCGCGATCGCCGAGCGCCTCGGGCGCGACCGACCCGACTGGGAGCTGTCACTCGGGAGCCTGGCCATCGCGATCGCCCACCGTCCCCACGTGTTCCTCGACAAGGACCGTTGGGCGATGGACTGGTACTACCCGATCCTCGGCGGCGTGCTGCGCGGGCAGGCGGCCGAGCTGCGGGTCACCACGCGCTGGGAGCGCTTCGTGGTCGAGGGTCGGGGTGTGCGCTGCGTGTCCGACCGCCCGTGGGTCACCGCGGCGGAGACCTGCGAGCTGGTCATGGCCCTCGACGCGATCGGCGCCGACGAGCTCGCGTTGCGCCTCTTCACCTGGGTGCAGTTCCTGCGCGCGGAAGGCGGTGGGTACTGGACGGGCGCGAACTTCGAGGACGAGCAGTTCCAAGCCGAGGGTGACCTCTACCCGGTCGAGCAGCCCACCTGGAACTCCGCCGCGGTCGTGCTCGCCGCGAACGCGCTCGGCGGCACGGGCCCGACCGCCGGCCTGTTCCGCGGCGCGGGCCTGCCCACCGGTCTCACGCCCGACGAGCTGATCGCGGCCGGAGAGGCGATCGAGGCCGAGCGGGCCGTTCGCGAAGCTCGCTGACCCCCGACCCGGCGTACCCGGCGATCACCGCCGCCGGAGCACGCGCAGGCTCCCGGCCGTCGAGAGGGGCGTGAACTGCCCCGATCCCGCCGCGGCGCGCCACACGAGGAAGGGCGCCTGGCCACCATCGGCCGGGTCCTCGAACAC
>BTUT01000306.1:3120-4468 GCA_045862935.1 Acidimicrobiia bacterium | reverse complement strand
CGGCGCCCAAGCCGCTCCTCGACCCCCAGCCCTTCGGCGTCGGGATCGCCACCGTCGAGACTCTCCTCGGCGAGCCCCCACGGGGCGATCCGGCCGAACCGGATGGCGCCGGGGACGGAACGGGCGCGGCGGGCGGCCCGGGTGGCCCCGGTGTGCGGCGGGCGCTCGCGTCCGGGCTCGCGACGTTCGTGCGCCTCGCCGCGCCCCTCGCCCGGCACGCCGAGCTCGCGGGCCGTGGGCCGCTCGCCCCGCCCGCTCCCGGCTCGGTGTTCCCGAAGTCGCCAGGAGGGGCGTTCGACTTCGCCGCCACCGCGGCCGGGGCCGAGTGGATCGAGGAGATCGGCGCGCGCGCCCGGAGCATCCTCGATGCCGCGCCGCCGCGCGCGCCGGTGGTGGGGCACTTCGCGTGGCGGGTGGACAACGTGCCCGTCGCCGCGGGCCAGGTCATCGCGGTGTTCGGATGGGAGCAGCTGGGGTCGGCCGCCGAGGCCGTGGTGCTCGGCTCGGCCGCGCACCAGTTCACGATCGACGGCCGGGCCGCTTCGGCACACGTCCCGACCCCCGACGAGGTGCGGGCCTTCGTCACCGACTACGAGACGGCCCGCGGCCGCCCGCTGGACGACGCCGAGCGAACGTCAGCCCGCGCCGCGTACGTCTTGTGCACCGCGTACGGCGCGCGCTGCGAGCACGTCCTCGCCGTCTCCGGGCAACCGGCGCCGGCCGGGTTCCGGGAGCGGCTGGCCGCGTACGGCGCTGCGCTGCTCCCCTGACGGCGGCTAGGTTGCGCACGACCAGGCAACGACAGGGAGACGCGACCGTGGCACTCACCGAGCTGAAGGGCCAGAACACGGGCACCACGCGGGTGGTGATCGAGCGCGGGCCGGTTCGGGTGTTCGCGGGCGCGCTCCTCGACGACGACCCCGTGTACCGCCAGGACGAGCCCGGAGGTCCGGTGCCGCCGACGTTCCCGTTCGTCATGCCGTACTGGGGGTCGATGGGCACCGGGGGCGCGGCGGGCCTCCCGATGGAGAAGCTCCGTGGCCCCGGGCGGGCGATCCTCCACGGGGAGCAGGAGTTCGTGTACACCCGCATGCCGCGGGTCGGTGACGTGCTCGACGGCACCACCACCATCACCGACGTCTACGAGAAGGAACGCTCGAACGGCGGGACGATGGAGTTCTACGTCACCGAGACCGACTGGCGCGACGCGGCCACCGGCGAGCCGGTGGTGAAGGGCGTGTTCACCCTCGTCATCAACGTGCGTCCGCCGAAGCAGGATTGACGGACCTCCTCCACAACCTGACCCTGGGCGACCTGCTGCGCGAGCACGCGCGTGGGCGCCCCGGGG
>BTUT01000306.1:0-3110 GCA_045862935.1 Acidimicrobiia bacterium | reverse complement strand
TCGCGGCGGTCGACGGCGGCACCCGCCTGACGTACGCCGAGCTCGACGCACGCGTGAACCGGCTGGCGAGCGCGCTCGGCGCCACCGGCGTGGAGCGCGGGGACCGGGTGCTGTGGATCGGGCAGAACTCGTGGCGGGTCCTCGAGCTCCTGGGCGCGGCCGCGAAGCTCGGGGCCATGCTGTGCCCGGCGAACTGGCGCCAGAGCGCCGAGGAGCTCGCCTTCGTGGTCGACGACCTCGCCCCGCGCGTCGTCGTGTGGCAGGAGACGGAGATCGGGGACGCGGCGCGCTCGGCCCGGACGCGGGCCACGCATCCCGCGCGCTGGATCCGCCACGACGATCCCGGCGACCCCGAGGGCTACGAGCACGTCCTCGCCGCGGGTGACCCGACCGACCCGGGCCTCGACGTGGACGGCGCCGACGGCGTCCTCGTCGTGTACACCGCGGCGTTCGCCGGGCGGCCCAACGGCGCCGTCCTCTCGCACACGGCGTGCATCGCGCAGGGCATCGTGTACGGCCACCTCACCGGCGCGACGGCCGACGAGGTGTACCTGAACAGCGGCCCGCTCTTCCACCTCGGCACGCTGATGCACACGCTCTCGATCCTCGTCGCCGGGGGCACCAACGTCTTCGCGCGCCGCAACGACGGCGAGGCGCTCGCCCGGACCATCGCCGAGGAGCGGTGCACCCGCGCGTTCCTCGTGGGCCCGATGGTCGACGGCGTGCTCCAAGCCGCGAGGGACGGACGCTTCGACCTGTCGAGCCTGCGTGATCGTCGCGGCCTCCCGGAGTGGGACGCGCTGACCGTCCCCGACGAGAGTCGCTGGGCGGCCCGACCCGGCGGCTACGGGCAGACGGAGGCCGTCGGGATGATGACCTACAGCTGCCTCGCGCTCGACGCGCTCGGGACCCACGGGCGTGCGTCGCCGTGGCTCCAGATCCGCATCGTGGACCCCGACGGCCACGAGCTGCCCCCCGGTGAGACCGGCGAGATCGTCGCACGCGGCCCGACGGTGATGAACGGCTACTGGAACCGCCCCGAGGAGAACGCGGCACGCCAACGCGACGGCTGGCACCACACGCGCGACCTCGGCCGACGCGAGCCCGACGGATCGATCTCGTTCATCGGGCCCGCGACCCGCATGATCAAGTCGGCGGCCGAGAACATCTATCCCGCCGAGGTCGAGGCCTGCATCGCGTCGCACCCGGCGGTGGCGGCGTGCGCGGTGATCGGGGTGCCCGACGAGACCTGGGTCCAGAGCGTGAAGGCGATCGTCGTGCTCGCGCCCGGCGCGGCGGTGACCGCGGAGGAGATCATCGACCACTGCCGCACGCGGATCGCGTCGTACAAGAAGCCGCGCACGGTCGAGCTCGTCGACGCGCTGCCCCGCCGCGGACTCGCCGTCGACTACGACGCCCTCGACGCCCGGTTCGGTGGGGGCAACTACCCCGGCGGCCGGACGCCGTCGGCATGAGCCCGGAGCGCGGCGGCGAACGGGCCCGGGGCGCACCGCACCCCGACGGCCCCCGACGCGGCGAGACCACCCGGCACCCGTACGGGAGCTATCGCCGCCGCATCCGCGTGGTCAACACCGCCGCGCACGAGGTGGTGGGCGGCCTCGAGGACGACTTCCACCGCTTCGTCGTCGTCGTCCGCCACGACTCCCGGCGCGTCACCGACCTCGAGGCCCGCCCCGAGCGCTGGCCGTGGACGACGTGCCCCGACGCGGGGCGCCAGCTCGACGCGCTCGTCGGGATGGAGCTCTCGCCGCGGTGCCTCGCGGTGGGAGACGTCACCAACCCGCGCCTGCAGTGCACCCATCAGTTCGACCTCGCGGGCCTCGCGATCGCGCACGCGACCCGGGCCCTCGAGGTGCGCCAGTACGACGTCGAGATCCCGTACGGGGCGCAGTCCGGGGGGCGCCGGGACGTGCGGCTCTGGCGGGACGGTGAGCTCGTCCTCGCGTGGACGCTCGACGGCCACCGCTGCGCGGCCCCGGCGCCCTACTCCGACGCCCCGTGGCGCGGGGGGTTCCTCCGCTGGGCCGACCAGAGCCTCCCGTTCGACGACGCCGAGGCCGCGATCGTGTTGCGGCGCTCGTGCGACATCGGTCTCGGGCGGGGTGCGGACCTCGAGTCGTACCCGAGGGCGAGCCAGCTCGCGATCGCCAGCACCGGGATCTGCTACACGTTCCAGCCCGAGACGGCCGCGGTGAGCTTCCGCCAGATCGGCACGATCCGCGACTGGGACGGCCGGGTCGACGAGATGCTCGCCGACGGACCCCGTGCCCGGTCGTCCACGGACCCCGATGCCGCCCCCGGAGCGGACCGGAGCGCCCACCCGAGCACCGACCCGAGCGCCGACCCGAGCGCGCGCGCGTGAGCTCGGCAGAATGATCCCCCGATGAACCTCACGCTCCTCCTCGACATGGCCGCGTCGGGCTTCGACGACCGGATCGCGTTCGGGCACCGTGACTCCGGCGTCACCTACACCGAGCTCGCCGCGCGCGCGGCGACCGGAGCCGCTCGCCTGCGCGAGCTGGGCGTCGAGCACCTCGTGTACGTCGCGACGAACGGTCCGGAGTTCCCGGTGGCGCTCTTCGCCGCCGCCCGGGCGGAGGTGCCCCTCGTCCCCATCAACTACCGGCTGGGTCGCGAGCAGCTCCACGAGTTGCTCGCCGCGCATCCGTCGTCGCTCGTGGTCCTCGAGGACGAGATCCGCGACCTCGCCGGTGAGGCCGGCCGCGAGCGGGTGAGCCCCCGCGAGTGGATGGCCATGACCGACCCGTCCACCGGTGGCGACCCCGGCCCCGAGCCGTTCGACCCGGAGGCGATCGCGCTCCTCCTCTACACGTCGGGCACGACGGCGGCACCGAAGGCCGCCGTGCTGCGCCACCGCCACCTCACTTCGTACGTGATGACGACCGTGGAGTTCGCGAGCGCCGACGAAGACGCGGCGAGCCTGGTGAGCGTGCCCCCGTACCACATCGCCGGCGTGTCGAACACCGTGTCGAACCTCTACGCCGGGCGGCGCGTCGTGCATCTCACGAGCTTCTCGCCCCAGACCTGGCTCGAGACCGTGCGCTCCGAAGCGATCAGCCACGCGCTCG